>JAWKZN010000003.1:300000-452646 GCA_041395945.1 Pseudomonadales bacterium | reverse complement strand
AGATAAGCGGCACTTGAGGGCGGCCGACTGGAGCGGCAGCGAAAGGAGGTCGCGGTCAAGCGTCCGCTTCATCTCCTGGTTAGGCGTCAGCTGTTGCACTTCATATGTGAACCCAAACGCCATTTTCGCCTCCTGCTTAGCTGCAAAACAGACGCGAACCTTTGCATCATGTTGGCTCCTCTTCATAGATCGATACTCCGAATCTCACGTCACGAGCCCTCAGATACCCCGTGAGGCTTTCCAGCTGCGTCTGAGTTTCTCGGTCAATTTGGCCACCCGGGAGTAAAACGTTTACAAAATGCTCTTTAGAGAAATCACACGCTTCGAGGACCGTCGGAGAGGAACTCGAGCCCATTGGTTCAAGAGACACACCAGACCCGCTCACGTAGACGTCGATCCATATTTGATGAGATCTACATTCCGTGTCTTTGCATACTAGATCTCTTTCAACGCGCCCGCACTCCCTGGCAAAGGCTTGATGCGCGATGCCTATACCAATGACGGCAACTACGAATATCGGTAGTGCTTTGCGCATGACGCCTAACGCCGAGATAAGCGGCGCTTGAGGGCGGCCGACTGGAGCGATAGCGAAAGGAGGTCGCGGTCAAGCGTCCGATTCATCTCCTGGTTAGACGTCAGTTGTTCCGCTTCAAATGTGAATCTAAACGTCAACAGACTATTTCGCTTCAGTTTTATGACAAACCACCTCAACGTTATGTCCATCCGGATCGGTGACGAAAGCCGCATAGTAGTTTGCGTGGTACTGCACGCGAAGACCAGGAGCACCATTGTCCATGCCGCCCGCAGCCAAAGCTGCGCAATGGAATGCATCGACTTGCTGGCGATTTTCGGCTGTAAACGCCAAGTGGAGATGCGCTGGCTTCTCGTCGGTTTGGAACATGCACAGTGACGTCTTACCATCGGAGCTAATCTCGATGCCGTGCGGCCCTTCCTGAACAATAGCTACGCCAAGCGGCTCGAGCGCCTTCAGGAAGAACGCCTTGCTTCTTTCATAATCGCTCACTCCGAATACAACGTGGTCAAACATTAGCTTTCCGGATTTTCGTGATTCTGAGTGACGTCTAACGCCGAGCTAAGCGACGCTTGACGGCAGCCGACTGGAGCGGCAGCGAAAGGAGGTTGCAGTCAAGCGTTCGCTTCAGCTCCTGGTTAGACGTCAATTGAGATAGTGCTTCCATAAACCTTCTTCACTGGCAATCCATCTATGTCTATCCCTTCGAGACAGCGCACGTTTATCGCCCAACCATCGAATCGCTCTATACCCTGGTCAAGCTCAGCTCCTGTGGGATCGCTAGGACGTCGGAAAGGAAGGATTCCACAGGTTGGACAAAAATAATCTCTGGCAGTGCCGGAACCCCACTGATAAAGAGCAAGGTCCTCCCAGGAAGAGAGGAGCACGAGCGCTTCTCGGGGCACTCTAAAATTAAGGGCACCGCGTTTACTGCAGATCGAGCAATCACAAGATCGAACGTGATCAATTTCAGCTTCAACGCGAAACTTGATCTTCCCACAGTGGCAGCTCCCCGAATATGTCCTCATGACGTCTAACGCCGAGATAAGCGGCGCTTGACGGCGGCCGACTGAAGCGGCAGCGAAAGGAGGTCGCAGTCAAGCGTCCGATTCATCTCCTGGTTAGGCGTCAGTTGGTTCACTTTCTCCCTATACCTCGTGTTGCATTTCAAACGCGAATCTAAGCGTCATCTCCTCTACCACCAATCACCTGAATTCTAGACTTCCGCATTGCCCGATAGAAATCGTTTCGCTCGCCTCCAATACGACTACCGAGCTCTTGAAGATCTTGATGGCTCATAGCCATCCTATTCTGGATGATTTTGGCGTGTTCCTCGTAGGTTTGGCGTGAAGTTGAAATCACATCAAGGGCTGCTTTGTTGTCGAGAATGTGTAAGCGAGCGACAACCTCAGATCGCGCACCCGCGTGAAGATTAAGTTTGTTCCACGCATCATAGACGGATGTCCAGTCTGTCCCATCCCGCTCCTCTATTTTAGTCCCCTGCTTTTTCAGCACTTCGAACCATAACTCAAAATACTTAGACATCGTTTCGACGATTTGATCGATGGATTCAAGATCGCGGTCCACCAGTCGAGTTCTCAAGTCGTGGGAGCGACTTGCTTCGCCTAACTTGATATCGCGACGATAGGCGAAAGCGGCTGTGGCGATAGCGATGATAGAGGGAATCCCGATCTTGATAAGATCGGAAACGACTGTTGGCGTAATGATCTCGCTCATGACGCCTAACGCCGCAATAAGCGGCGCTTGAGGGCGGCCGACTGGAGCGGCAGCGAAAGGAGGTCGCGGTCAAGCGTCCGTTTCATTGCCTGGTTAGACGTCACTTCGATACCCCGTTTCGATTGCATTTCAATTGTGAACCAAAGCGCCGCAATCACTTCTCATTCGCCTGGTGCTTCCAGCCGTCTGAAAGCTTAATCGGGGAGACATTGCTCAGGAATGCATTCATAGCTGCATTAACCTCGTCCGATATTGAAACAAAGTTCCAGGGCTTAGTCTCTGGTGTTACTGCAAGCCGAGCATAGGTCAGATGTGCGATCTCTTTGCCGGCTCTCTTTTTCGCCGCTTGAAGGTTTGCTGAAAAGTCGGGACGAACCGATAACCAAGTATCAGCGGTAGTAAAAAAATCGTGCGCCACGACGTCGTCACCTCGCGGTGAATCGTTGAACAGAAAATCAATCAGGCCCCTCAGATGCACCACAAACGATTCCAGCAATGCATTCCTGATCCAGTCTGGGGCAGTCATCCCAGAAGCCATCGCCCTTGTTACGGCGTTGAGCATCTGGTACTCGTACAGGAGGTGTTCAGATACACATCTAAGCTCCTGATCGGTTCGGTCTGCTCGCGGCATAGCTAATGACGTCTAACGCCGAGATAAGCGGCGCTTGACGGCGGCCGACTGGAGCGGCAGCGAAAGGAGGTCGCGGTCAAGCGTCCGATTCATCTCCTGGTTAGGCGTCAGCTGTTGCACTTCAAACGTAATTCTAGACGTCATCTCTTGAACCGTTTCCAGTCACTAGGAACTGAATCGAGAATTGTATCCAAATCTGCAAGATGTTCTTGCTCAAGGTGAAAAAGCAAACTGGTCAAGGAAAAGAACCGATCCCGGGCACCGCTGTACTCTCTAGCAGCTTCGCAGAGCACGCAAACATAGGTCGATTGATGGTCAGGGAGGACGTTGGTTTTGTAGTGGCGTTTCATTCGGTCAGTCAACGTCGTCATGCCATCGTACCACCCACGACACAGATGATTACCACGCCGATCAGTTTCAAAGAAAACCTTACTGCCGTGATTGCAACTCCAGTAGTGAACTTGCGCACCGCAATAGGGACAATCCTGCGGGTGGCTTTCAACCGTATAACATCCGGGGCCGTGGCTGGGGCTACCCATGACGCCTAACGCCGAGCTAAGCGACGCTTGACGGCAACCGACTGGAGCGGCAGCGAAAGGAGGTTGCAGTCAAACGTTCGCTTCAGCTCCTGGTTAGACGTCATCTTCTAAACTCCTCAATCAGTCGACCTCACAGCCGAATTGATACTGGCAAAGAGTCCTAGCAACGACGAAACAAATGCCACTCCGATTAACGTGGTAAGGAGCTTAATCTCAATATTGCTAGACGCTGGATTGCTTAGATCAACCAACTTCCCGAAAAAGCTTCCATAGAGCATACCTGCAGCTGCTGCAAATGCTGCAGAGAAAGCACAGCGCCTTGCCACACTTGGCCGGCCCATCAGATATGCCGTTAGCAACAATGGCACACCAATGAAAAAGTCATCCAAAACGAAGAGTAGGTTTCTTCCTTGGCCCCAACTGCGAACAAGCTCACCGACCATCAGAGACGATCCAAGTAATGCAGCCCAAATTCTCCAGAAGGTCACGGCATATCTCCTGCACTGTTAATCTTCGCGATGATGACGTCTAACGCCGAGATAAGCGGCGCTTGAGGGCGGCCGACTGGAGCGGTAGCGAAAGGAGGTCGCGGTCAAGCGTCCGATTCATCTCCTTGTTAGGCGTCAGTCGGCTCACCTACCTTCTATCCTCTCTGTTGCACTTCAATTGTGTATCTAAGCGACCCCGACTTTACGATGAGACATAGGCAGCGAACAAGAGATCGACAACCCGCTTCGAGCTGCCGTTGATCGTGCCGAAGTAGATCTCATGCGAGTCCTTCATCACACGGATGTTGCTACATTCATAACAGATAAGAAAGTCGAAGGTAGATCCTGCGGCTTTAATCGTTACAGCATGTCTTGGAATGAAGCACAGACTGATACCTGGCAGTGGGTTTGCGATCTCGTTGTGAAGCAGTGATACCAGGCGTGCGACTTCAACGGGCTTCTCCATGGTGCCGGTACCTAGCATTTCAAAGCCATGGAAATTCGGTGGCTCTGCATGAATTCCGGAAAGCTTAGTGAGTGAGGCTTGGGCTGTTTCAGCGATCTCGAGCCAAAACGTGTTCGGGAAGGTTTCTGAGACGTCGGTGCCTGATAGTGCGTATCCAGAAAGGAGGATCGAGAGGAGCGCTGGCAGGGTACGGAGGGTGGACATGGTGCGTGACGCCTAACGCCGAGATAAGCGGCGCTTGACGGCGGCCGACTGGAGCGGCAGCGAAAGGAGGTCGCGGTCAAGCGTCCGATTCATCTCCTGGTTAGACGTCAGTCCTAACACTTCGAATTGGATCCTAAGCGTCATGTTTCAACACTCATCTTTTCAGTTGTTGGAGGATCAACAAGGCTGTCCGCTCCATCGTTTCCAATTTCACATCAGCATTCTCTAGGAAATCTGAGTCGAACTGCTCAGGATCGGCCCAATGCCTGCCCTTGATGTCGCATTTCTTTGCCAGTGTGTCTAACCCCAGATCGGTCAGCCTAAAGCTCAGATTTGTCCATATCATGGAGAGCTGGTTTTCTGCTCCGTAGTTACGCTTTCCGTTGTTTTGAAGTTCTCTCATGTACACAGCCGTACTTCTTGAAGCCTGGACAACCTCTCGAACCGCCGCGATGGACTCCGCCTTTCGTTTGTCCGAAGCTCTACTTAGGTTTCGAATCCATGCTGCGGTATGTTTCAGCAGATCCCAAAGGGAAATCGAGGTGACTATCTCAGGCATGATTCAATGGTGCTCGACTGGCTGCATGACGTCTAACGCCGAGCTAAGCGACGCTTGACGGCAGCCGACTGGAGCGGCAGCGAAAGGAGGCTGCAGTCAAGCGTTCGCTTCAGCTCCTGGTTAGACGTCACCGCTAATCCTTTTTTTCGTTGGGCGACTTTTGAATTTAAACAACACGACGTCAGGTTGCTAGCCAACCTATTCATCGACGCAACTTTGTTCTGGTGTTCTAAAATTGATTCCACCTCCTTGCAAACTCACTGTTGGCCATGCGCTCTGCGTATCCCAGCCTTGGCTGGGATACTCTCTAATCAAGGACTGCTCATCATCCATAGAAAAGACACGTGTGGAAGATTCCCACTTGTTTCGCAGCTTTCGAGCATTGATCAAGCTCATTACCGGGCCGTTACGCTGCTGCGTGACTGCCAACCAATAGCCATAGCAATCTGAAGGGTGAAAATTGTTTAGAACACTCGTTACCGTTTCTGGACCAAACACACTACGCTGTACGTACTGCATACGCTTCGCGAATTCTCTAGGGTCTCTAGTACGCATCCCGGTAAATTTTCGAACATCGTATATCTCAACGTACACGTCATAGACGGGATACTCCTCACCATCTTGCCTCATAATGAACTTGGATGAAGATTCATCAAGGTCTTCGAAAGTCAAATACACATAACTATCACCACCGAGCACCTGCTTCTCAAATGTATGTTGTTCGGATACTGCTCGTACGCTCTGAGCCATCGTAGCTACAGACGCGATAATGATCATTGCCTTGTATCGCATCGGCAGCCTGTCTTGTACGGCCGAATAGATCGCAACAACAAGCGTGAGGGAAGTCGCGATGATACCCAATAGCATGGTCATACTCTGCTTCCTCAGGTGGTGATGTTCTACAAGACTGCCATTCGCTGAAACTCCAAATACCGCATCGTCAGGAATATCGAACAACTTACCGTGACGTCTAACGCCGAGCTAAGCGGCGCTTGACGGCAACCGACTGGAGCGGCAGCGAAAGGAGGTTGCAGTCAAGCGTTCGCTTCAGCTCCTGGTTAGGCGTCAATCGCTGTACTGCAAATACATTCCTAGGCATCACTTTGTATTCCAGTGAGAATCGTCGTTCCGCAGTATGCGCCAATCATGAAAAGCACAATGGAACAGACGACCAGGAATAGTGAAATCCAAAGCCAAATCACGTGATGCCCAAGACCCGATTCTTTCGCTCCCAATGCCGATTCGTTGTAGAGGCGTAGTTGAGTTACGTATGCCGTGACGTGGGCGAATCCCGACAACGCAATTCCCACAATGAAAAGAACCATCGGTACTTTCAACGACGGTACGGATACCCCTCGTCCTACCACGTCTCCGATTAAGGCTAATAGCGCGATGGACGCACCACCATTTACAAGAGCCCCAAACTTAAGGCCGGTCTGCGAAAGCTGGATTAGCCCTTTGTATGTTTCTTCTGAATGCCATTCGGTTCTCATCGATGACGCCTAACGCCGGCGATCAGCTGCGCCGGAAAGGGGCGCACAAATTGCGGAAGCAATTTGTGTGAAGCTTTTCGGCGTCAGCTGCATCGCCATTGTTAGGCGGCGAATCCCCGGTGCATTGCTCTCCATGACGCTACGGTACGATCTCAATTGGCGTTCCGGGTTCGACCAAGTTCCAAATTTCATCCATCTCGGCATTCGTAACTGCAATACAGCCATCTGTCCAGTTGAACTTCTGCGTTAGCCAGGCAAGCCAGCCGAGGCCGTTCCGTTGACCATGAATCATGATCGCTCCACCAGGATCATGACCTTGGTGAGTGGCTCGGTCGCGGTCTGCTTCATTGGGATACGATATGTGGATGGCCTTGTAGAAGGCGCTGTCGGCCTTCTTGTAGTCTAAAACGTACCACCCCTCTGGTGTACGTTCGTCGCCCTCCCTCTGCTTGTGACCCGTTGGATTCGCGCCGAATGCTACTCGGTAAGACCGAAAGGCTTCTCCGTCTCTCAGCAGATACATGCGTGCTTCGGATTTCACTACACGTACCTGATCCGCGTTAGGCGGCTGCGAGTAGACCATCCCGATGGGTGATAGGCCCAGCGCCAGCCACCACAGCAGATTTCGAACGGTTCTAAACCTGAGGAAGTACCAGGTGCCGCGCATGAGCCGCCTAACGCCGAGCTAAGCGACGCTTGACTGCAGCCGACTGGAGCGGCAGCGAAAGGAGGTTGCAGTCAAGCGTGCCGCTTCAGCTCCTGGTTAGACGTCCAGTCCTCTAGACTCGGCTGTCATATTCAACAAGATCTGGATTTTCTCGCAATTCTACGCCACGCCAACTCCAGGAGGTCTTTAAACTTACGTTCTTCGACCGTAGGACGAATCAATACTGCTGGGTACCCCTTGTAGTGATCGGTGATATAGAACGACGTGTCTTAAGAATCAGTTCCTGCTGCTCCTCAACGGTGTTGATCAGCAGGACAATTGCATCCTCTTTGTCGGTGCATCCGCAGCATCAGACGCTTCCCGACTTTAATAGCCGGTGTTCCATATGATGTGCTCACCCTCAGTTCCTGGGAGCAACTTGGTCATTTTCTCTATGCGACTGAAAGTGATCATCTCTTACTGACGTCTAACGCCGCGATAAGCGGCCGACCGACCTGGCGGCTTTTCGCAAGCAGAAAAAGATGACAGTTAGGAGGTCCGATTCATCGCCTTGTTAGGCGTCACATCTGTTTCCTCGGACGTAGAAGCCTACCAATAGCACCGAGAGCAATTGCCGCTAGGAAGGGTATCGTCACGCCGGCTCCAAGGTAAGCCACCATCATCAACGTCATGGCTCCGCCATCTCCATCCCTCAAAGGCGATTGTTAGCACGATCATGTAAATCGCTATCCACGTAGCTCCGGCAATACCATAGAGAACCAGATATGAAAAGTGGGAGTACCCACTGTTGTAAGTGTGTAGAAAGGTAATGTTAGCACCACGGCGACCAGCGAACTGAAAAAGATCAACATGTCCGGCAACATCTCAGTCCGAGAAACGAAAAGCATCAGTTGAGATGCAAGCCCCCAGAAGATACCAATCGCAGCAATGCCGTCACGGGTAATGCTCGGTGTTGTGATCCATGAGACAGCTGGCTGGTTCGTTGAGCCGCGACGCCCTAACGCCAAAGATAAGCGACGACGAAATGCGGCGCGACTTTTGCGCATGCAAAAGGCGTGACGCATTTTGGCGCTTCGCTTCATCTGATGGTTAGACGTCGGCCTTTCAACACGATTCATATGGAGGCGAAGCGACGGATATTGAATGGCGAAGATAGCCCCGAACGAAGACTGAGCGCAAGGAGGGTGCCTTCAATCGGAGAAGGCAAGCATGGAAGGCTCTGGTTAGATTCCTGGATCCCCCTTTTCCAACGCGGTGGGGAACTGAGACTTGCGCCTGCCACCTTGGATCAGGCTCAATCGAGCTGAACAACTCGCTGAAAGTGAAATAACCCGCGATATTCGAAGCCAGCACCGGGACGAAGGAAGCTGATCTTCCATCAGAAGGTAGTGATTACTCGCGAACAAAGTGAAATTTCTTCTGTAGTGAACGCTGACGTCTAACGCCGAGCTAAGCGACGCTTGACGGCAGCCGACTGGAGCGGCAGCGAAAGGAGGTTGCAGTCAAGCGTTCGCTTCAGCTCCTGGTTAGACGTCACTTCGTTACCTCCTCTTTGGCGCGCAAATAATTGAGCACATCATCAGTCACCGGCCAAACAGTGCGGGAACAAGATTCAAATCTCGGCCGAGGGTATCGATGTCGATGATCCGCTGGTGATATTTCATCCGTAGGATCAATAGCAAGATCGAGCTTTCTAAAACACACAATGTAAAAATGGCCAATCTCGAACTCGGGGCCACAGCCTCCCAGGATAGATCGTTGGGACCGTTATAGATTGGCATAGCCAGTCGGATATCTCTCCCGGGGAGTCCCCTTTGTATACCTCCACGACTTTCGTCAGCACCCTGGAAGCTGGCAGGCTCCCCAATCCTCGGTTCTTCGTCAATTGGGAATGCTCTAGTAACAACACCCAGAAGAAAACTTCGGAGTACTCATCATACTGCTCCTCTACAGTTGGTCTCGGTACGCAAGAGCACGCCTCCGATGTACCTGCAAAGGAAGAGTGCGGATAGCGAAAGCACTCCAATGATCGTACAGCGCATGCGGTGACGTCTAACGCCAAAGATCAGCGACGACAGGGAGAGGGGATTTTTGCGCAAGCAAAAGCATGACGCTCCCTTGGCGTTCGCTGCATCTTTTGTTAGACGTCAGTCGCTGTGCCTTCAATATGTATTCAAGCGGCGTTCTCGCGAGCCCTCGAAATCGCCTCATGCAAAGTATGTAAAACAAACCGAACTGTTGGAATGTGTATTTCGAGTCTGTCCTTTTCATAAATGTAACGCCACTTCGTTCGAATGCTTCATTCAGCATCGCAATGCTGGCGGTCAAATCAGGAACATCGTCACTAAAATGTTGGCGCACGGCCAAAGCAGACTCGTCAATCAAACCTTTTATGTTCCGGTGACAGTTTGGCATAGAGGTCAGTTAGCTTATGCCCGCGAACTGAATGCCCCTCCAGGTCATGGAGAGTTTTTTTATATAGAGTTCAGCTGCGAATGAGGAATTCACCACAAATGGTGTAGCCGCAGGGCCATAGAATGGAGATCTCTCACCAAATGTTTCTTGTATATGCTGATCGCCGTTTCGGCAAATGAGTTTGCATGCCCAAACATCTGGTCATTCCTGGATATCTGTTTCCAAAGGTTACGGTCTTTCAGATACCTTCTAACTGATTGAATGTCATCATCTTGGAATACCCGTGGACTCATACTCCCCGACAACAATTCCATTTAGAACGATCTTTTTCTTCAAGGATTGGTGATTCCAATCATGACGTCTAACGCCGAGATAAGCGGCGCTTGAGGGGCGGCCGACTGGAGCGGTAGCGAAGAGGAGGTCGCGGTCAAGCGTTCGCTTCAGCTCCTGGTTAGACGTCAGCAGCTTGCCTTTCTGATTCGCGTACTCGCGAAGAGCACGATTGACCGCCTCTGGAATCGGGGAACAGCTTTGTGAAGATCCGGATCGATGAGAACAACGTTTGTTCCCTCTCGATATTTCGATACATACTTGCCGCGAACACCAGTTCTTATGAGATCTGAATCGTATTCGGGTCTCAAAGTGTCTTTGTCATTACTCCATAAGCTTGTATCTCTCGGCGGGACATCCGCCGTGCGGAGATGATTCGAATTCTATCACCCCGATCGGTGAATGATACGACCAGGTGATTTTGCTGCTTGCTAAGTCCGAAAATCAAGAAACGGTTCTCCTCTGCAGAATGATCTGGATCAGATACCGTCAAGGAGAAGTCATCATCGAACACGGCTCCTTCTTAAAGGTTACCCCGTGTTTTTCAATATTCTGATTAGCCTTGGTTATGTCCCATTCAAATTCCATTGGAAGTGATTCTCTGACGTCTAACGCCGAGATAAGCGGCACTTGAGGGCGGCCGACTGGAGCGGCAAAGCGAAAGCGAGGTCGCGGTCAAGCGTCCGCTTCATCTCCTGGTTAGGCGCGTCAGCTGTTGCACTTCATATGTGAACCCAAACGCCATTTTCGCCTCCTGCTTAGCTGCAAAACAGACGCGAACCTTTGCATCATGTTGGCTCCCTCTCTTCCATAGATCGATACTCCGAATCTCACGTCACGAGCCCTCAGATACCCCGTGAGGCTTTCCAGCTGCGTCTGGAGTTTCTCGGTCAATTTGGCCACCGGGAAAGTAAAACGTTTACAAAATGCTCTTTAGAGAAATCACACGCTTCGAGGACCGTCGGAGAGGAACTCGAGCCCATTGGTTCAAGAGACACACCCGACCCGCTCACGTAGACGTCGATCCATATTTGATGAGATCTACATTCCGTGTCTTTGCATACTAGATCTCTTTCAACGCGCCCGCACTCCCCCCTGGCAAAGGCTTGATGCGCGATGCCTATACCAATGACGGCAACTACGAATATCGGTAAGTGCGCAGACGCCTAACGCCGAGATAAGCGGCGCTTGACGGCGGCCGACTGGAGCGGCAGCGAAAGGAGGTCGCGGTCAAGCGTCCGATTCATCTCCTTGTTAGGCGTCAGTCGTTGTCTCAAATGTGAACCTAAACGCCAGGGCATAGAACATCGACATACTCAACCTCGAGCAACACTCCTGAAGCACTCATGCCAACATAGACACACTCTTCGTCGACGCCAGAGTCGAATGAACAATCCGCAGTCTGTCGATCATATTGCTGGTAAGTTCCCACTAGTTTTCGGCCCACATGCCTTTACTCTCTGATATCCGTTTACCAGCAGTGATTCTGATAGGTCAATTGCCAATCGATTCATACTACTCTGATTTTCATAGCTCTCCCGATCAAGGTAGATGGCGTTTCCCTCGAATTCCAGTTGATAACACCCTCCACCCTCACAAGCCGTTCATTGTACTTTCACCGCTCGCGACGAGCTCGTGTAGAGAAATTTGCAGGGCATGCTCGTCTGCAACGCAGCAGGAGGTCGGTCCCGCCAGCGCAAGACCAGCGGCGAATACTAGATAGAAGGCAACGACTAGCACCTGACGTCTAACGCCAAAGATAAGCGCGACGACGAAATGCGGCGCGACTTTTGCGCATGCAAAAGGCGTGACGCATTTGGCGTTCGCTTCATCTGATGGTTAGACGTCAGCCTTTCAACACGATTCATATAGAGGCGAAGCGACGGATGTTGAATGGCGAAGATAGCGCCGAACGAAGACGGAGCGCAAGAACAGCATCTCGAATCGGAGAATGGGGGCTGGGATCGCTCCTGCTAGATTCCCCTGGTTCGATCTTTTCCAACACGGCGGGAGACTGGAGACTTGCGCCCATACCCTTGGATCCGGCTCAATCGAGCTGAGCAGATCGTTGAAAGTGGAATCACATCCGCCATTCCGGAACTAGTGCTAGGTATATGAAGAGGGTGATGTTCCATCGAAAGTATGAGATCTGGCGAGCAAAGTGAAATATCTTCTGTGGTAAACGCTGACGTCTAACGCCGAGATAAGCGGCGCTTGAGGGCGGCCGACTGGAGCGGTAGCGAAGGAGGTCGCGGTCAAGCGTCCGATTCATCTCCTGGTTAGGCGTCAGCTGTTGCACTTCAAATGTGAATTCTAGGGTACTCACTCCGGAGTACCAACGAGAAACCAAGTCGAGAAAAACGCGACAACTCCCACTAAGCCGATTACCAGCCACGAAACGACGACCTTCATACGGTGTGCTTCGCAAAAAGCGATTTCATCATCCCGTCCCCTTTCAGCATATTCGCGCCTCAAGAGATATTGAATTGTTGGCCATGCACTCAACAGACCTGAGTCGGTTCTCCAGTTGCGGCACCCTGTGTTCCCAAAGGCTTGGATGTCGCGATCTCAATGCACTTAGGAACCGCCACGAATACCAGCTCTCTATACCAACACCAATGATCATGATCGCGGCTGCTAGCCAAAAGGTGCTGCATGTTCTGCCCATGCCGGTAAACCTTCGACCATCGCACTCAACCTGTGGAGTGTCGAGAATTCCCTAATCCGTCGGATGGCATCCAATGACGCCTAACGCCGGGCTAAGCGACGCTTGACGGCAGCCGACTGGAGCGACAGCGAAAGGAGGCTGCAGTCAAGCGTTCGATTCAGCCCCCTTGTTAGGCGTCAGTCGTTGCACTTCAAATGTGAACCTAAGCGCGTCGGACGGCACGATTGCTGTGTAGATGAACATGTCACTCGGGCAACTCCCATGCTCTGAGTACACCAGTTTGAAGCGCATCGGCAAGAGTGAGCTTCGGGTAGCTCCGAAACTGAACCCGATGGACTTCTGATCGACTTCGCTCACTTGAGTTCGAAGCGTAGTTGAGCGAAGACTCATCGACGAAGGCGCGCGTAAACGGGACCTCATTGATCATTTTGGGGAATATCGCATCCACAATGAGCGGAGGTTCTTCACTCTGATGATGCTAAGGACACTGTCCACTCCAATCATCGACGAGGGCATTTCGATTTCATGTTGAGTAGCAACTTCGTTGCAGATGAACATGCTCGCGTTGCTGGCGCATGGCACGGTGAAGAAGCAGGAATCGTGTTGCTTGGGGGAGCAAACAGCTGCGCCCAAGCCATGAGCTGCGCGATGTTGCCCGTCCTCGGTTCCATTAGTTGCTCGAGATCTGCACGGCTGGCTCCCACGACGCCTAACGCCGAGATAAGCGGCGCTTGACGGCGGCCGACTGGAGCGGCAAGCGAAAGGAGGTCGCGGTCAAGCGTCCGATTCATTTCTCCTGGTTAGACGTCAGTCTTGGTGACGTTGGGATATTTTCTGGATTCCGAATCGAGTCGAGCGAGATCAATATCTAGGTCGGGGCCAGTGGATACGCGCCAGGGCCCTCTGTGATCACATTCAGAATTTGTTCGACTGTGGCTTTCTTTAAACCAAGGGAAGTTAGGAGAAGGGTAGGAAATGCTCCTCGTCGACGATCAGTACCCACAACCCATCTGGAGAAATGTCAGTGACTACGATTTCCGAAGTACTTTTTCCAGGTCTTCGGACAAGCTCATCTCTATGCGCCTCGACTATCGCTTCGATCTGACGAAGCTGTATCTGGGACAGACGGTAATTCTTTGCCAATTCTATACGAGGTTCAAGCCAATACTTTGCCTCACCGTCTTGAGATCGAATATGAACGTGCATCCTTGATTCTTCCAGTGAAAGAAGAACCGGTATCCACGCTCTCTGAATATGGTGGGGCTCATCTGCTTCTGACGTCTAACGCCGCGATAAGCGGCGCTTGAGGGCGGCCGACTGGAGCGGCAGCGAAAAAGGAGGTCGCGGTCAAGCGTCCGCTTCATTGCCTGGTTAGACGTCAGTTCCAGCGCATTGAATGCAAGGCTAAGTGTACGAGTCATTGAGGAAGCCTTCTTTCAAAAGCAGTTCGTAGATCGTAGCACCAATTTCAAGGCAATCTTTCACCTCGAACCCCTCTGCCTCGAAGGAGTTTGTGAATACTTCCGAGACGGCCCGAGCCACATCAAGTTGGGAGTTGGATTTTCCGGAATCTGGGTCACGATGGAGCCAACCTCACCTTGAAATTCGTCAGTCGGTGAGCCGCTTGAGACAAGTTTGTATGGGTCCCAGTCGTTGATGGCTTCTTGAATCAATTGCAGTGCCCTTCTGTAATCCTGTTTCTGTTGAAGGGTCATCTGCAGTGACGTCTAACGCCGAGCTAAGCGACGCTTGACGGCAGCCGACTGGAGCGGCAGCGAAAGGAGGTTGCAGTCAAGCGTTCGCTTCAGCTCCTGGTTAGACGTCATCTGATACTCCCGCCGATTGCACTTCAAATGTGAGCCTTTGCGTCGACTGATGCTTCCCCGATCTACTACACTATTTACGCTGTTGGAGTTCAAAAATGAAACTAGTGACACCGAATAATCCCGGCCCCCAGTCCGTTTCTGTTGGTATTACACAAACCGATCTAGCTCTTCGATAACTTGACGCGCTGATGAGCGGAGCTCGGCCTTTCGCTCGTCACTCAGTAGACGCCAGTCAATACCCAACAACGCGCATTCCAAAGCATAGTCCAGTTGATAGTTATTCGCTTACCGAACTGCATCCGCAATGCCGTAAAGCTTCCCACGGCCCCGATGTTCTCGCAAAGATAGAACGTCTTCTATTCCGACTTCGGCCAATAGTTTGGCAGATGTAACGCCCAAACTGGGTAAATCGAGTGCCAAATGTTCTGCACCCTTCCCATGACGTCTAACGCCGAGATAAGCGGCGCTTGAGGGCGGCCGACTGGAGCGGTAGCGAAAGGAGGTCGCGGTCAAGCGTCCGATTCATCTCCTGGTCAGGCGTCACTGATCGTACACCTGCCTGATTGAAGTTTCGCCTGCACAACGCCAACAAGTGCTTCAGCCGTGTATTGATCGCCGAACGACATTTTCAGGGTAATCCTCAAGAGCTTTTTCAAATTGGCGATGCATGCGCTCTGCGACACTAGGGCGAGCGGAGGCCTGACTGGATCGGTTGGCAATTCGGGACAAGGTGTCTGGCAGCGCTGCATGAAACAGGTAGTCGAAGGAATCCAAAAGTTGAAAGGATCGTCGGATGAAGCCAGGGCCCGTTACTCCATCAACGAAAACGGAATAGCCAGCTTCGGCAAAGGGCAGTGACCGATGGAGCAATATGCTCGCACAACGGCCTCATTCTGGACTTGAGAGCCCGGTTTGGACGGATCGATTCTGTGAGCGATGAAATCGAAGAAGTCGTCCGTGTGAATATGAACACCTTTCGTAACCGTCCGGTGAACCCATCTTGCCTTTAGAAGGATTTTGTCTACGTAGCTGGTGTCGGGATTCCAGCAGTGCGGCAGTAACTCTTCGATCCGGCTCGCCGGCTGCGTCGGCAGTCGCTCGAGCACGTCCTTAAGGTATGCGTAGGCGTCATGCCCGTTAAGCTTTGCTGACTGGATGAGGCTCATCGCAGCAGCGGCACGTTGCCCACCGCGCAGAGATCCCGCGAACAACCAGTTCGACCGGCCGAGGCGATCGACCGGATGCGATTCTCGATGTGATTTTTGTCCGGCGGCAGATTGCCGTCCTCGACGAACCGGACGAGTGCACCCCAGCGATTCAGGCTGTAGTCGAGGGGCTTTGGCGATGGCCGTGCCCTCCGTCGCCTTCTGGCGCTGCGAGCACCAGCCAGTCGTGGAAGGTATCCACGATCGGCCGGGTCTTCAGTGTTCGCAGTCGAGTGCGCTGATCGACATCGAGCGCCTGCAGGCTTCGTTCTATGTCGTAGATCGCCGCGTAGAAGCGCAAGGCCTCTTCTGCAACGGGACTCTGGTGGTACGTCCACAGATCGAAGAACTTGCGCCGGGCATGTGCCAGGCATCCCACTTCTGTGACGCCCCACCGGCGAACAGCGCCTTGTACCTGAAGTCATCACACACCAGCTTGCCCTGCCAGCCGGTGAGGAAGCGCCTGGCGTGCGCTCCAGCACGACCCTCGGCGAAGTCGTAGACCACGGCCTGCAGTGGATCATAGACCGTCGTCCCGTAGGTCCAGACATAGGCCCGATGGGTTTTACTTGCCGGGTACCAGCATTGCCACCGGCGTCCTCGTCAGCGTGTAAAAAACGGGTCGTTCGCATCTGCTCTCGCAAGGCGTCCACCAGCGGCTGCAGTTGAACGCCGCATGACCCACCCAGTGCGCCAGGGTTGAGCGCGGGATCGCCACCCCGCCCGGCCAAAAATACCTTCCTGTCGGTACAACGGCTGATGATCCAGGTATTTGGCCACCAGCACCTGGGCCAGCAGGCCGCCGTCGGCAGGCCTTTGTCGATCACGTGCGGGGGTACCGGCGCCTGGACGAGGATCTCCAGCGCCCGCACACCCACTTGCCGCGGACGTGTCGCTCGACGCTGAACACGCCCGGCACATAGTCGAAGCTTCTCGCTGATATCCTCGCCGATGCGCTTCATGGCACAACCGCAGGCGCAAAGGGTCGACTCCGGCTCGTGGCGCACCTCAGTGCGGGCAGATGGGCGGGCAAGGCGGCCCGGCGCGGCTTGCCCTTGAGCGGGGTACGCTGTTCGATGCTCTGTAACGCCTCGAGTTCTAGACCGGATGGCTTCCAGATCGGCTTCGAGCGTCTCTTCGAACAGGTGACGCTGGGCGGGTTCAACCGCTCGCTACGTGCAGCGAACTTCCAGCGCGCTTCAGGATCGCCATCTCGTGGGTGAGCTGGTCGATCTTCAGTTGCTTCAGCGTGTTGTCGCGGCGGATCTCGACCACTTCGGCAAGTAGCTGCGCGGCCAGCGCACGCAGCGATTCTGCGTCCAAGGTGGCAAGTTGGATCGGCCGAGTGCATGGCGGGCAGTATCCCACAACAGGCAACCGAACGGGATCCATTGCGAGAAAATATCCGGCTCCAGGCAAGCCGGATGGCGACCGCGCCCAGTCGCTGCCAGGGCAGTCCAACCACCAGTGCCTGCAACTGCTCGGCGGTCAGCGTCACCGCAGCCTCTGACCGTACACCCGCCCAGATGAAGCCGCCGCGATGCAGGCCGTCGGGCACACAACCACAGACCAAAGCCGTCGTGCACGAGCACCTTCATCCGATTGGCCCGCCGGTTCGCGAACAGGTAGGCGTGATGCGCACGCGCCTCACCAAAAACCTTGATCACCCGGGCCAGCGCGCCGTGTCGGGGCCTGCCGCATGTCGAGCGGCTCGACGGCGAGCCAGATCTCATCGATACGGATCACTGCAGCAACTCTCACTCAGCCACTGGGCACAGATCCCTGCGCCCGCGACTGGCCACTGGATATCGAGCGTCCGTGCCACCTCGACGGATCGAGATCCGGATGTCGCCTGCCGGCATCGATCCCGGTCGGCCGTAACACCGGCAGGGCGATGAACCTCGTTGATCCGGATCAATGTCCTTAACCGCCCGCTGCCCTGGTCCCGCCAGCCGACGCCACCTGTGGTACCAGGTTCGCGTTCAGCCCGTGCTCCATCGCGATCCGCGCAACCGAAGGCTCCAGGTTCGTTACAGGCATCCAGGAACTCTGGTCTTCAACTCTGCCAGCTATGACGGCGACGCGTACCGCGCACTCCTGCCATCTTAGTGTCCGCACTATCGATTAAGGTGGACACTATCCTCGGCACCCGATTCAGATCGCGCTAGATGGGTTTACCGGACGGTTACCACCTTTCTCATCGAGTTCAGCGTGAGCTTCGAACATAGCGTTGTTTTACCGCATCCAGGGCTGCCACCTACAAAAACTGGGCGCATAGCGGTGACGCCTAACGCCAAAGATCAGCGACGACGGGAAGTGGGCGGGACTTTTGCGAACGCAAAAGGCGTGACGCTTTCTGGCGTTCGCTGCATCTTTTGTTAGGCGACAGTCCATAGTTCTCTGCACTGAATCAGTCTAGTTTTAACTGAATATGTCATCCGGGTAGTGAACGGTATCCGCATCCGACAAACGAGATCCTACCACCAGATAGGTCGCGGATTGGCTGGACCGATTGGTAATGTGATGCGCATTGGGAACACCCCGCGGAAAACCCACAACAGTTCCTTCTCTCAGAGGATGTTCGCCATTATCGTCGATTAGCACGAGTTCGCCTTGCAACACGTACACAAATTCGTCTTCCAGATTCATGCCAATGTCGAAGAGCCGAGTAGGACCCGGGTTCGAGCACTACTCGATTGACGCCAAATTGCGAAAACCCCAACTGTTCGCAAGTCGACTTTCATGCGTGCCTCGGAACCCAGTTCGGTTTTGATGGGGGACTCATATTCCTTGATGACCACGATTCGAGGGGTACTTGGGAAACGTGTCCGATTCTCGATGCACTCATCTCTACATTTCCCGGTTGTTTTTCATCCGCTGTCGCCTAACGCCGAGCTAAGCGACGCTTGACGGCAGCCGACTGGAGCGGCAGCGAAAAGGAGGTTGCAGTCAAGCGTTCGCTTCAGCTCCCTGGTTAGGCGTCAGCTGTAGCACTTCAAATGTGAAATCTAAGCGTCAATCCCATCACTAGCCTCCAGTCGCAACGGCAGTTCCCAAGAGGACAGCATTGCCCAAATCACAATCTTGAAAGCATGATAACGCCTGAATCCCGTTATCAGTACAGCGTGTGCAGGATGGCTTTGTTTATAGTGGACGGTGAGGTTCGGCGCGTTCGGAACACCTTCCCGAGTGCGCCATCTACCATCTCAGCGCCGATCCAACTCGGAAATCCATAGCCAAGCTACGTTCGATACGTAGTTCCTTCCGTCAACTACATAGGAGTACTTAATTTCTCGCATCGAGAAGTTCACAGCGTCTCCGCCATCGAGGTACTCCATATCCCAATGATCAAGAGTCGCTGAGGTAACTGGCCAGGAGGCCGATGCAATGCTCTTCCTGCACGAAACACCTCTAGCGACAGAAACACTATAGCGGCGAAAAACAGAAGATATCCGAAAGCGGCCAACGTTGACGCCTAACGCCGAGCTAAGCGACGCTTGACGGCAGCCGACTGGAGCGGCAGCGAAAGGAGGTTGCAGTCAAGCGTTCGCTTCAGCTCGGTTGGCGTCAGACGCTTCATTTTGATAGGGAGCTTAATCAGCATGCAGCATCTTATCGAGTAGATCATAACCGGATCTCTCTGCAAATCCGGACCTGCGATAGAACCTGCGCGCTGCATCGTTTGCTCGCGACAACTGCAATGACACGTTCGTACAGCCAATACGGACGGAACTCTGATTCTGCGGCGCCGAGCAACTCGGAGCCAACCCTTGATGATCGCCCGAAAGGTAGAACGAAAAACTCATCGATCTCCGCAGTGAGTCCCAGATGCTCCAAACTGAAGACGTACACCGAAAGCAAGTAACCGATAGCAACTTTGTCCTTGATAAGCTATCCAGCCCGCTCCAAGTCCGGGCGTCGCAAGAAGTCTCTCCAGCGGCGGGCCGACCCGTGATTGGTCGAAACCAGAGATAGACTCGTATTCACCAATATGCCGCGACCAGAGGCAGTAGTTTCACGGAGTCGCCAGGTTCTGCTCTCTTGATTTTCCACCATAGCGCTCATCTGTCGCCTAACGCCGGAGATCAGCGGCGACGAGAAGCGGCGGGCCTTTTGCGAAAGCAAAAGGCGTGACGCTTTTTGGCGTACGCTGCATCTCCATTGTTAGGCGCCACCGAGAGCAATAACTGCACTGAGTACAACAATAGATACAACAATGGCAAGCAAAATCCAGAATACCCATAAGGCTATCCCAAGCGTCATTACAACAAACTGACGAAGGAGCTGAACGGTACCATCCCAACCAAATACAAGCAGTAGCAGAAGCAGCGACCACGGAAAGAAAATCGCTACGAGCCCTACAAACAGAACCGCATGCCACAGAGGATTCGTATCTAGTGATTCTTGTCCAATCGCGCGGTTCCGCTGCTCTCGTACTTTTCTATGGGCATCCCACCCAGCATTCCATTGTCTCGACATCTCCTCATCGGAATCTCGGAAGGGATTTTCAGAACGGTCCAGTTCATTGGCATGCGCCAGCTGGCCGTCCCTATAGGCACGACTATCGGTGTCCGCCCGCCACGACACATTAGTTAGAGCATCGGTTTTACTGCCGTAGCCGTGGAGATTCTGGTGTGCTCTAGCGTGTACCAACCAACCAGCATCCCACTCCTTGGCTAGGCGCTCGTCCGAATTTCTGTAAGGGTTGCTAGATTGTTCAATCTCGTTCGCATGCGCCAGTTCACCATCTCGGTAAGCGCGGCTATTGACGTCAATCACGCTATGCATCTGCTGTCCGGATGATCAAATTCATAGCGGCGCCTAACGCCGCGATAAGCGGCCGACCGTGGCCGGCGATTCTTTTGCGTAAGCAAAAGAAGTGACGGGTAGGGAGGTCCGCTTCATCGCCTGGTTAGGCGTTGCACTCATCTTTCTCTCCACAAACTGGACAGCTATCCAGATTCTGAATCTTCACTGCCTAAAACTTCACGATTGACGAAATCGATGAAACGATGATCGTATACATGTTCAGCTATTTTGAACCATGTCTGGCGAACGAAAGGCGATTCCATACGCCAACGCATGTTCCTTCTTTTTGAATCAAACACATGCTCATCTATCGTACCGTTTACGTAGTGAAGATAGTGCGCCTCGAAAAGATTGAACATGTGTGCGCAAATCGACTCAGCAATCTGTGCTTCCTGCTTGGTTAATAGCTCGGGCTCTCTCCCGGGTGAAATCGCTTTCTCAAATACCTCCGGATACTCCGCCCGTAGGGTGTGAACCAAAGAACCTATATCTACCCATGAAGTATAAATGCTGGAGCGAATACTTTTATTGTTCTGACGGATCTGAAGTGCCAAGTACCCTAGGGTTAGAAGGACAGCAATGGCACCGACAATTTCCCCTACTGCTCCTATGGCATCCCAATTCACGTTGAAATCCTAGCGACGCCTAACGCCGAGCTAAGCGACGCTTGACGGCAGCCGACTGGAGCGGCAGCGAAAGGAGGTTGCAGTCAAGCGTTCGCTTCAGCTCCTGGTTAGACGTCATTCTCAATCTCCATCTGTCCGTGATCGGCCAACTCCGGTCGTTTAGGAACGTTGACTAGGCTTCTCTGATGCGTTGTGCAACCTGCGGCATCACCTCGTCCAGCAGAGCCAGGCAGTTTCGATAGCCAACCATCCCAAGTTCATAGGGGTCAGGAATGCCGCCATTTCTTTCATTCGCAACAATCACGCTCGCACTGCCTCCGTTCAGGACGGCACGTACCTTGTCGGCCTCATCAACGCCCACACAAACTATCCACCGGTATTGATCGAGATCATCAAGGCCTCCGATCCAGCGACTGATATGACCACTCAAATCGACCCCGCGCTCCTTCATACACGCAACTGAGCGAAAATTGGCTGGGCGACCTGCTAACTCCTTAGTCAAACCGGCACTTTCGACAACGAACGCAGCGCCAAGTCGCTGCTGAAGCACTGCCTGCATCATCGGGCTACGGCTAATATTGCCAACACAAACACACAAGACCTTGTACATCATTCGATCAAAGCATGGTCAGCCGCTGAATTAAACCAGTGGCGCAAGAACAAACGTTTAGGGCAAAAAAGCAAACATTATTGAAAGTAGATTCCATGACGTCTAACGCCGAGCTAAGCGACGCTTGACGGCAGCCGACTGGAGCGGCAGCGAAAGGAGGTTGCAGTCAAGCGTTCGCTTCAGCTCCTGGTTAGGCGTCAGCTGGATCAAGAATCTCACCACACAATTCCTCTATCGGTTTCACTGAATTCAGCTTTACGACCGGGCAATGAAGGCGTTTTATCCAGTTTGTATGCAGATCCATGCTGCGAATCGGGGCTGCAGCGGTATCGTAGCTGAGGGCCCATTCCATAAATTCTAGGTGTTGATGGTACATGTCTCCTCCGGGCTCGATTCGGGCGCCGTACCGCTCGATTTCCCTTAGGCGAAGCCGTTCCATTCGAATGCTGGGATCGATGAACAGAAAGATCGCAAGCGTAAACCGGTCCAATAGAGGATCACCCCAACTGCAGAGAGATCCCGAAAGTACCCAGCGCTCAACGCCGCACACGTCTTGCTCAATCATTTCGACTCGCTCGATAGATTTTCTTTTCTCAACGAAGGGCGGATCAGTATCCATCCAGTAGTAAGAATCAGTGTCGAGGTGAAGGCCATCTATTCGGCGCGCGAGTTCACTACCTAGAGATGTTGTGCCCGATCCCGAGGCACCAAAAACGTGTATTCGGTGATTCACCACTGACGTCTAACGCCTAGATAAGCGACGCTTGACGGCGGCCGACTGGAGCGGCAGCGAAAGGAGGTCGCAGTCAAGCGTTCGCTTCATCTTTTGGTTAGACGTCAACTGTTGTACCTCCGACGCGAACGTAAGCGGCACATTCCTATTGGGGTCCAGATCTGCACTTCAGTTTCACACTCCAAGCAGCTTTCTGATATGCATGAACTGGCCAAAGACTTGCCCCATTTCATCGGCGGCTTGCTCGACATTTTGAATTGTTAATCCTCGCCTACTGTATTCGCTCTTATCTTCAGAAATCCACGGAGGGAGTCTTAGGCTGATGGGTTCGTTATTGCGCAAAGGTAGTATCTCCCAAGAGCCATGAACGAATGAATTCCTAACGAAGCGTGCACGGTTCGTGCGATCGACCCACTCCTGCAGATCCACACGTTCCGTGTTCAGCCGTTCATCAGCCTCCACAAGTTTGATGAATTTATCGAGCTTCTTTTCCAGGGACATGTTCGATATCGCGCCATACGACTCTTTCGGTGCGGCCTCATTGATTAGGAACGAAAGCGAGAGCCCAAGGTTTAACTCCAGATGGTTGAACCACTTCAGCAGCCGCAGCACGGCTACTGAAAGCGCTGTTTCTATCTGTTTTGTGTCGCTGACCATGGCCTACCTTGACGTCTAACGCCGAGCTAAGCGACGCTTGACGGCAGCCGACTGGAGCGGCAGCGAAAGGAGGTTGCAGTCAAGCGTTCGCTTCAGCTCCTGGTTAGACGTCAGTTCGAACCTATGCCTGCTTCTTCTGCTTAAGGAATTCCCTGAGAGCGTCATTCACGGCCTTGTCATCCGGAAAGGATTTTCGGAGTTCAGGATCTAGCAATACTACGTTCGTGCCTTCACGGTACTTCTTGGCATACTTACCTCGAACGCCTTTACTGAAATCGTATTCGTCTCTCATAGCTATGTCTTTGATTCGTATTGAAGAATCTCTCGCCTGGTTGCGAGCCTTGCGCTGATGATTCGGATTCTATCACCGCGCTCTGTGTAAGGAACTACGACCAGTCGACCCTCGGAGGTCATACCCAGCAGGACGAATCGTCGCTCTCCATCAGAGTTGTCAGGGTCAGGTATCGTCATAGACAGGGAATCAGCAAAAGCGGATTGCGCCTCATGGAATGAGACATCGTGCTTCCGGATGTTCTGCATCTCCTTGGCTGGGTCCCATTCAAATTCAGTCATGAGTGACTCTGACGTCTAACGCCGAGCTAAGCGACGCTTGACGGCAGCCGACTGGAGCGGCAGCGAAAGGAGGTCGCGGTCAAGCGTCCGATTCATCTCCTGGTTAGGCGTCAAGTCGCTTTTCATGGGACACCTTGCGTCTGTCACTCACCTTTGAATAGCCAAGCCGAGAATAGAACTGGCTCGCAGAACCAGAATTTGTATAGAGCTGAATTCTTCGAAAATGCTGGGCCGCCTTTCGCTCGATCTGTCTCATAAGGCGTGTTGCTATTCCTCTCCTTCTAAAATCCGGTAAAACGTATAGTCGTCGAACACGAGCTACGATGTCCTCAGTTTCGTACGGATCAACGTTTAGTCCACCAATTCCCACTAGTTCGTCATCTACAAACGCACCGAGCAGCACCTCACCTTCTTTGAGGAATCGATTTTTTCCGGATCTGAACTCAGCCACCAGGGTTTGGATGTTATTGTGACCTTCAGCCTTCGCAATTTCGGCCAAGGAAAGAACTTCTTTCGAAATCTCTAATAATTGGCGAGTTTCCATGTTGACGCCTAACGCCGAGCTAAGCGACGCTTGACGGCAGCCGACTGGAGCGGCAGCGAAAGGAGGTTGCAGTCAAGCGTTCGCTTCAGCTCCTGGTTAGACGTCAGTCGTTGCACATCGAATGGGTACTTACGCTCCAGGTCCATACCTCACCGTATCACCAAGTATTGAGTATGACAGCATCTCGACTCCCGGAAACCAGTGCCACTGCTCATGGATTTCTCTGGTGATTTGCCCATCGAATGTCCACTCCAGAACTGGTCGATCGGGACCAATGCACTTGATGGTTGTTAGACTAAACTCGAAATCGTAACAATCGATGGGCCCGGGCCAGATCACATAGCGATCCCGATCACCCGGCCATGTACTCCGCATATACCTTGTTTCGAAAATATAGAATTCGCTTGCTGAAGGCCTAATCACGATCGTGGCGAAAACTACTCCAACCAGAAACAACGCTGTCGTGGCAGACACTAGCAATCGCTTGCGGGTATCCATGACGTCTAACGCCGCAATAAGCGGCGCTTGAGGGCGGCCGACTGGAGCGGTAGCGAAAGGAGGTCGCGGTCAAGCGTCCGCTTCATTGCCTGGTTAGACGTCGGTCTTTGCGACGTTGGGATACTTCTCAGGGTTTCGAATCGAATCAATCCCGAGATCTACATCAAGGTCAGGCCAGTGATATGCACCTGGTCGCTCAGTGATGACATTGAGTATTTGCTCGACGGTGCCTTTCTTGAACCAGGGAAACTTGGTAAACGGGAGAAAGTGCTCTTCATCTGCAATCAGAACCCATAGCCCATCGGGGGATATGTCAGTGACCGCTATCTCTGAAGTACTTTTGCCAGGCTGCGACAAGCTCATCTTTATGGGCCTCGACTATCGCTTCGATCTGACGAAGCTGTATCTTGGACAGACGGTGATTCTTCGCCAATTCTATATCTGGTTCAAGCCAATACTTCGCTTCGCCATCCTGGGACCGAATATGAACGTGCATTCTCGATTCTTCCAATGAAAAGAAGAAGAATCGGTAGCCGCGTTCTCGAAAAATGGTTGGGCTCATTTTCTTCTGACGTCTAACGCCCTGATAAGCGGCGGGCGCCGCCCGGCGATTCTTTTGCGCAAGCAAAAGAAATGACGGGTAAGCCTGTCCGCTTCATCAGCTTGTTAGGCGGCAGCCTCTCAGATCTATTGATGGCCCGATCCTCAATATCCTTGCAGCCCGACCATAGCGCCAGCAAGTCGAAATGAGCAAGGGTGGTTTCCTATCCAGGAACGATTGCACTCTTCCCGATCTGGACCCAGGAAACCTACCAGCTCCCCTGAGAGCGATTCTGAACTCAACTACGCGAACTCCATCGATCAGGTAGCTGGACAGAATCTAGGAACGAGATCGGCGGGGGAGCCAGAACAACAACTCTAGATCTATCCGATCTGGGAATCTCGCAGAATCTTAGCCGGGAATAGCAGCAACTTGCGGCTATCTCCAGGAAGTTTCTTAGAGCGACCGCAAAGCATGAGAACATATCGGCTAGGAAAGGATCATCTACCAACGGTCGGAGAGCAGGACACCTTCGAATAGATTTGTCGGCGCTGACGCCTAACGCCACGATAAGCGGCCGACCGCCGCTGGCGCTTTCTTTGCGAATGCAAAGAAAGTGACAGTTAGGGAGGTCCGCTTCATCGATTTGTTAGGCGTCACTCGTCACCTGACCCTCGTCGAGCGTCGACAGATGACAAAACAAATTCCCGGAAACCACCATACGCCATCCGTTTTGCATCAAACCCTGAACTAGATGATTCAATCAATTCCGTCATTCTAGGATCAGCCGCGACCTTTGCGTTTATCCGATCACGAGCTTCGCGAGATTCAAACTCCACCCATCCGAAAATCACTACCTCATCCCCGGTTGCGCCTGATAACTCGGTGAACGAGCGCGTCCCCTCAAGCATCGAACTCTCGCTGACATATTCCCTGTAATCAAGGGCGCCGTGTTCCCTCCAAATCTCCCCAGTCGGCTCAACAAGACGTCTATATTCGTCGAGGCTGCGGCGAGAAATGGGTAAAACGAATCCGTCTATGTAATGCGCCAAGTTTGCTCCGATAGGGGCGAGTTTTTCTAGGGACTTCGCGATGACGCCTAACGCCGCGATAAGCGGCGCTTGAGGGCGGCCGACTGGAGCGGCAGCGAAAGGAGGTCGCGGTCAAGCGTCCACTTCATTGCCTTGTTAGGCGTCACGTATCTGTCTCCTCTTCTTCGATCATTCTTACAATTTCGTCCAATCGCTCTCTAAACGCTGGTGAATAGGTCCCCTTCGTTTGTATCCATAGTTCACGAACAGCAACTGAGCGCATGTTGTACCTCCATCGACCTATCCGGGGTTCAAACTCACTGGATTCGTAGAGTCCTCTTTCGTATTGATAGTGAGAATTCTCCCATTCTCTCCATATGCCAGCTAAGAGAAACGAAAAGGATGCGTACTCTTTAGTTCCTGGTTCTAGCAAGCCTGCGACTCCCCTCACGTAGATATCCGCCGCGTATTCGTTTGTACCCATCCACTCAGAGCCAAGCATCTGTTTTTCAGACATCGAATCACGGATCTGGGCTTTCATCATGTCGGTGTTCTGTCGGATCTCGATCGCCAGAAATCCAATTCCGACCAGTACGCCAAAGTTGGCGAGGAGCGTTAGCCACTGATTAAGTCTATTCACGCCAACTGTCCACTTGGATCACGCCTTTCTAGTGACGCCTAACGCCGCGATAAGCGGCAGGCGCTGCCTGGCGATTTTTTTGCGCAAGCAAAAGAAATGACAGGTAAGCCTGTCCGCTTCATCGTCTTGTTAGGCGTCGGTCGTCGTGCTACAGAGACAAATCTAAGCATCATGGTCTGAAGCCTCGATTGAAAGGTGAATCCGCCGGCACCTTTCGACATAGCCTACATTGAATCGATAGGACGGCAGATCGTCACTGTTTACTATTAGAACGTTGACTTCGCTACTCTCTTCATCTATCTGCCGATGTGACAACGGCACTGCTAACACCATCTGGTCCTTTACCGTTCTAGTCAGGAGAACAGAGCTGAGGGGGACTGAGTCTAGAGAATTCGAAACTCTAAGAATCAATCCAAGCTCAGCTCCCTCCACAACGTACTCAATCTCGTACTCGGATTCTGTCGCGTTTCGTTCCTCCAAGGCGATCTCACAGTGTCGTGGTTCAATTGCTCCAACGTCGAAGGCCAGCAGAACGAATAGTGCAGTCGCGAAAGCGGTTCGCACGCAGACGCCTAACGCCGAGATAAGCGGCGCTTGAGGGCGGCCGACTGGAGCGGTAGCGAAAGGAGGCCGCGGTCAAGCGTCCGCTTCATCTCCTGGTTAGGCGTCAGCCGTTGTACTTCAACTGTGAACCTAGACGTCACGATTTTCTACTCTCACAGTAGCCTCTATCCTCGTTTTCTCTTCGCCGGCTTGACATACATAGCGCGTCTATCTGATTCCACTCTGATGGCTGCGCTGATCTGCGCGTCGGTCGCTATACCGCGCGATTTGAAAGCTAGGTTCTTACGCTGTCGGTCACGTGTGTTCTTCGTGGAGACACGGATCGTAGGCTGGCCCTCTACCAACGCGAATGGGCTGTCTCTCGCCAACTCAGATTCGGTGTTTCTGTCTTCGAGATACTCGAACGACGAGGATGAATCTTTCCATCGCATCGGGCCAAACGTCTCATACCAGACAACTAGCGAAGTCGGCATAAACACTAATGAAAACTCACGCACCAACGCCGTTGCAAACCTCACATCTCCCTTCTCAGCCTTTCGCAGGCTCTGTAGGGCGACGTCTAGCCACTGCTGCTCACTCCGGCTGATGAGCTTCTGTTTGCGGATCCATTCATTCGGCCCTGATCCTCTTCGGTTGCTCATTAGGTGGTCCTTCCCTCCGCTAGTTGAACGGCTGACGTCTAACGCCGAGATAAGCGGCGCTTGAGGGCGGCTGACTGGAGCGGCATCGAAAAGAGTCCGCGGTCAAGCGTCCGATTCATCTCCTGGTTAGGCGTCAGTCGTCGTCGATCATATTCGGATCTAATCATCGTCGTTTCGAAACTGTAGTTGCTTGATGTACAGGACGTTCTTGTACCCTTTTGGATATTCGGGGACTATCGCTAATTCTTTGAATCCCAACTTCTCGTAGAACTCCGTTGCTTGGAAGCTGTGAGTGGTGAGGACAATTTGCGTGCACTTTCTGCGGATCGCTTCAGCCTCGGCGCACCGCATGAGTTCACTTCCTACTCCCTGGCCTCGTAGTTTCTCATGAACCCAGACTTGCTTGATCTCGCAAGTACCACCCCAGGTATGACCGGAAAGACCAGCAACTATGGCTCCATCTTTATCACGTGAACTACAGAATAGAACTTCACCGTCGGTAAATCCGGTTGCCTCAACATTGAATTCATAAAGTCTATCGCCGAGTAACGCCTCGAGGTCGGAGTCTTCCGCTGAGTGAAGTTCTATTTCGATTCGGGTCACCTATGACGCCTAACGCCGAGCTAAGCGACGCTTGACGGCAGCCGACTGGAGCGGCGGCGAAAGGAGGTTGCAGTCAAGCGTTCGCTTCAGCTCCTGGTTAGGCGTCAGACGCTTCATTTTGATAGGGAGCTTAATCAGCATGCAGCATCTTATCGAGTAGATCATAACCGGATCTCTCTGCAAATCCGGACCTGCGATAGAACCTGCGCGCTGCATCGTTTGCTCGCGACAACTGCAATGACACGTTCGTACAGCCAATACGGACGAACTCTGATTCTGCGGCGCCGAGCAACTCGGAGCCAACCCCTGATGATCGCCCGAAAGGTAGAACGAAAAACTCATCGATCTCCGCAGTGAGTCCCAGATGCTCCAAACTGAAGACGTACACCGAAAGCAAGTAACCGATAGCAACTTTGTCTTGATAAGCTATCCAGCCCGCTCCAAGTCCGGGCGTCGCAAGAAGTCTCTCCAGCGGCGGGCCGACCCGTGATTGGTCGAAACCAGAGATAGACTCGTATTCCCAATATGCCGCGACCAGAGGCAGTAGTTTCACGGAGTCGCCAGGTTCTGCTCTCTTGATCTTCACCATAGCGCTCATCTGTCGCCTAACGCCGAGATAAGCGGCGCTTGAGGGCGGCCGACTGGAGCGGCAGCGAAAGGAGGTCGCGGTCAAGCGTCCGATTCATCTTCTGGTTAGGCGTCAGCCGTCGCAATTCAAATGTGAATCTAAACGTAATAGTGCATGACATCCACCATCTCTCCCTCATAGCGCTCTCGGAAGAGCTTTTTCCAACCGAGACGCATGTACAACTCTGTCGCTGCAGAAGTGTGGAGATAGAGCTCGGGAACTCCCATCTGAGCTGCGGCAGCTACTGCATGTTCCATCAGGGCGACTCCAATGCCGCACCCTCGTCGAGCTGGGATTACAAAGAGTCCCGCGACCCATGGAGTAAGCTCCGGATGCGCGGACATATCAGATTCGACAAGAGACACTGAGCCAATGGGCTCATCGTCATCACCTAGCGCAACAAATGTTGTTGGAATGATGTCGATCTCCGTCTTGATTTCAAGAGCGTTTGTCCAAGCCGCGAGGGAACCTTGAGGATCAGCATGTCCCCATTCGTCCCAGTGCCATTGGGCAACGGTCGCTATGTGCATAGGATAATCGGATATCGGGTGGATACGCTGCATGACGCCTAACGCCGCGATAAGCGGCCGACCGTAGCCGGCGATTCTTTTGCGCAAGCAAAAGAAGTGACGGATAGGGAGGTCCGATTCATCGCCTGGTTAGGCGTCACATCCGTTTCCTCGCACGTAGGAACCTCACAATAACACCGAAAGCAATCGCAAATAGGAAGAGTACTGCTACACCACGTCCGAGGTAAGCCACCATCATAAAGGTCATGGCTCCTCCATCTCTCCATCCATCGAAGGCGATTGTTAGCACGGCCATATAGGCCACAATCCATGTGGCCCCGGCAATAGCATAGAGAATCAGAATACGGAAAACTGTGTACTCGCTGTTGTAGGTATGTAGAAAGGTAATGAGTACCACGGAGACCAATGAACCGGAGAAGATCAATAGGTCTGGCAACATCTGACTCCGAGAAACGAAGAGCATCAGCAGAGATGCAAGCCCCCAGAAGATACCAATCGCGATGCCATCACGGGTAATGCTCGGCGTTGTAATCCAGGAGACAGTTGACTGGTTCACGCTGAACGGTGACGCCTAACAGCTAAGTAGACGACAAGCTGTCGCGTTAAAACACGTCAGGCTGTCGTATATTCGCGGGAGCAATTCTTCAAGTTTCACTCAACCCCCTGATTTGGCTTCAGTTTGTCGGTTCGTGTGGGCTTTGTCCTACCGCGCAAAGGGTTTTTCGCTGGTAGGTTTGTTGTTCATCGTCCCGATACTAATCCAACAGTTTTTCGCACGGAAGGTTTGCGATGAAACTGCTCGATCAGGTGCGGTCTGAGATTCGGGCACGGTACTACAGTATTCGCACCGAAGACGCCTATGTCTTCTGGATACAGAAGTTCATACGTTTCCACAGGATGCGGCATCCTGCGGAGCTGAACGACTCGGATGTCCGTGCATTTCTCACCCATCTGGCCGTGGAGCGCAAGGTTGCGCCTAACACCCAGCGCTCCGCGTTGAATGCACTGGTGTTTCTCTACGCGCGGGTCCTGCGTCGCCAGGCGATAGATTTCTCGGGTTTTCGGCTGGCGGCAAAAGGTCGCAAATTGCCGGTGGTCCTCAGCCGGGATGAACTCGCGAGCATCTTCGACGGGCTCAACGGTGCGGCCCGTCTCTGTGCCCGTCTCATGTACGGCTCCGGCCTCAGGGTGATGGAGGTGGTGCGATTGCGGGTACACGACGTCGATCAGGAGCGGCTCAGTCTGCTGGTTCGCGATGGCAAGGGCCAGAAGCAGCGCATCACCACACTGGCTGAACCCCTTCTGCCGGAAATCGATCGGCAGCTCCGCAAGGTGCGTCTTATCTACGAAGAAGATGCCGCGAACCCGCATTGGAGCGGCGTCTATCTGCCCTACGCTTTGGACCGGAAGTATCCTGCTGCGGCTAAGGAGTGGGGCTGGCAGTATCTGTTTCCCGCAGCGCAGGTCAGCATGGATCCGCGCTCAGATGCTCAGCGACGTCATCACCTGGGTGAGCGCACGGTGCAGCGTGCATTCACCACCGCGCTGCGCCAATCCGGTATTTCCAAACCCGCTTCCTGCCACTCCCTGCGGCATTCCTTCGCCACCCACCTGCTCGAACGCGGCGCGGACATCCGCACCGTGCAGGAGCAGCTGGGTCATTCAGATGTGCGCACCACCGAGATCTACACCCACGTCATCCGCCGGGGCGGGCATGGGGTGCTCAGTCCGCTGGACAGTTGAGTCGCGTTTTCCCCGTCGCCCGCGCTACCCCGTCACACATCGAACAGCACCCCCGGATTCAGAATGCCGTTCGGATCGAACGTTTTCTTCACCGCGCGCAGCGCATCCACGTGCAGACCGGGCATCTGCTGCTGCCAGCCTTTGCGGTGCATGCGGCCGACCGCGTGGTGGTGGGTGATCGTGCCGCCGGCATCCACCACCGCAGCGGCGGCGGCGTCCTTGATGATCTGCCACTGCTCCTGTTCGCCGCCGATCGCAACCGGGCCCGAGAAGCTGTAGTAAGGCGCTGGCCCATCCGGGTACACGTGGGTGAACCGGCAGCTCAGTGTATGGCCCTTGCCCAGGGTCTCGGTCAGGGCCTTGCCCACCCGATCCCGCACATGGGCATCGAAAGCCGGCCACTTGTCCCATGTTATGGCGGTTTCAAATGTGTCGGCGAGAAGTCCCAGGCCGTGGGTCAGGCCTGCGTTCACGCCGATGAAGGAAGATCGCCAGGCACCCACCGCACCTTCGCGACCGGTCGCACGGCCGCTGCCGTCGTCGATGCGTATGGCATCGTCTTCAATCAGTCCGCCGGCTTCGCGGGCAATGGCCACCGCCTGCCGGATGTATTCACCCTGGGGCACATCCGCCGACTCGAAGCCGATGATGAGCAGACTCTGTCTGCCGTCGAGGCCGGCGCTCTGCTGCGCTTCGGCCGGGTCGAGGAGGCGCAGATTGGCCGGCCAGAGTTTCGCCTGCACCACCTGCCGGGTGGCTTCCGCGCCCTGGGCCCAGTCCTTGAACACCACGCCCGCAGTGCCGCGATACACGGGCCGCTTCTGCAGCCGCAGCCAGCACTCGGAGATCACTCCGAGCACGCCTTCCGAACCGATCATCAGCCGGTCCGGACTCGGACCGGCGCCGCTGCCCGGCAGGCGTCGCGATTCCCACCAGCCTTTTGGCGTCAGCGCGCGGATGCTCTCCACGAAGTCGTCGATGTGGGTGTGGTTGGTGGCGTAGTGGCCGCCGGAGCGGGTAGCCACCCAGCCCCCCACCGTGGACCAGGGAAAGCTCTGGGGGAAGTGCCGCAGAGTGAATCCATCCTGACGCAGGCGATCCTCCAGATCCGGACCCAGCACCCCGGCCTGAATCCGCGCCGCACGGGACACCGGATCCACTTCCAGCACCTTGTGAAAATGATCGAGATCCACGATCACACCCGCCTTTGCGCTTTCCGGAAAACCGATGCCCCACACCACCGTGGTGCCGCCGCCATAGGGCACCACCGCATAACCCTTGCTGTCGCACCAGGCGAGCACCGCTTCGAGCTCATCCTCCGTGCGCGGGTGCGCGACCGCGTCGGGGGGATTGGGAAATTCGCCGCGCAGCGCGCGCAGCAGTTCCAGCGGGTGACCGCCGTGAGTATGCAGCGCGCGATCGGTGTGCGAATCATTCACGAAGCCCGTCAGCGCGCCGGGGATCTTCACTCTGGATGCGCGCAATTCGACGTCTTCGAGTTTCGGGATCGGTGGCGGGGTGACCGTCTTTCCGAACCGGCGCGACACCGACTCCGCCGCCTTGCGTCGCGCAGCCTCATCCGGTTCGTCCGCTTCGTAGCCCCAGGTCCAGAAACTGCGGCGCTGTTTCCAGCGGCCGCCGGTTGCCTGACTGTCACTCATGCTGAGCTTCCTCCACAGGCGCTGCTTTTGCAGCGGTGCGTCCCAGCACCGGTGCTCGCCGGTGTCGGGTCGATCGTTCGTAGGCGTGGCCGATACCGAGCAGCACCTCCTCGCGCCAGGGCCGGGCCAGCAGCTCCAGTCCGACCGGCAGGCCGGCCGGGGTGAAGCCGGCAGGCACAGACAGCGCCGGCAGACCGGTATTGGCGCTCAAGCGGCAGTTACTGCCCGGTTGTGCAGCATCGATCAATGCCGCCGTGCGCCGCAGGGTCGGATAGGCCAGCACATCCAGTTTCTGCTTCGCCATGGCTGCAAGCACCGCGAGTCTGAAGCGCTCGCGATGGGCGAGCTCAGCGAGATAATCCTGATCGCTGCGCTCGTCCATGGCCTGGGAAAGCCGCAGGGACTCGCCGATAGCGGGGTCGTACTGACCGCTGAGCAGTATCTCGTCGAGGGAGGCAACCGGCGCGTTGGGGTGGCTGGCGAAATAGGCGTTGATGTCTGTTTTGAATTCGTGGATCAGCACAAAGAAGCCGTCGACGCGGCTGCTTTGCAGCGCTTCGAATCCGTCGATGTGGATGCGCTCGACCGTGGCACCCAGCGACTGCATCTCACTCATCGCCGCGCCGAACACGTCCGCCACCTCCATGTCAGCCGGCTCCACGATCAGCAGGTCTTCGAGCACCCCGATGCGTATGCCCGCGAGATCCCCCGCCCGCAGCGCGTCCTGATAGGTCTTCGGCTGATTGCCGTAGCTCGCCGCCGTCTGCTCATCCTTCGGGTCGAATCCGGCAATCGCATCGAGCACCAGTGCGAGGTCGGCGACACTGCGGGCAATGGGTCCGGCGATGTCCTGGGTATGTGACAGGGGCACGATGCCGCTGCGGCTCACCAGACCCTGGGTGCCGCGCAGCCCCACCAGATTGTTGTGTGCCGCCGGTATGCGGATGGAGCCACAGGTATCGGTGCCGAGTCCGGCGACTGCGAAATTCGCTGTCACCGCGGCTGCAGTGCCACCACTGGAGCCGCCGGGGTTGCGGGTCACATCGTAAGGATTGCGCGTGACCCCGAAGCCGGAACCGACCGTGGTGATGCCATAGGCGAACTCGTGCATGTTGGTTTTACCCAGCAGGATCGCACCCGCGCTGCGCAGGCGTTTCACCACCTCCGCATCCTGCTCCGGTTGAAAGCCATGCAACAGCACCGAGCCCGCCGTGGTCGGCATACCGCGGGTTTCGAAGTTGTCCTTCACCAGCAGCACGATGCCGTGCAGCGGTCCCCGGGGCCCGCTTTCCGCGCGTTCGAGATCGAGGGCGTCGGCCCGGCTGCGCGCGGTCGGATTCAGGGTGGCAATCGAATTGAGCGCGGGATCATAGCGGGCGATCCGGGCCAGATAGTAGTCCACCAGCTCCCGGGCGGTGAGGCGGCCGCTGCCCATGGCGACCTGCAGTTCGGCAATACTCGCTTCCAGCGGATCGAAGCGGGCCAGCGCCAGTGGATCTCCGGAGCTCATCTCCTCGGCCTGCGCCAGTGCCTGGGTCTGCGCCGGCAACGGTCGTGCTGACAGGGCAGCCAGGAGCAGGACGAGGAGCATTCCCACAATCTCCCCCGAGGGTGCCGGTCTGGAAAGGTGCCGAACGCGCGCGTGCGCCATGAGAGATTCCGTTGAGTTCACCCGCCAGTATACGTTGGGCCGGTCACTGCCACATCGGCTGGCCTTCGGAACTCGCGGGGGGTTCGATATTCAGCAGCCGGCTCACCGTCGCGGCCAGATCGATCTGACGGACTTCATCGAGTGTCAGATCTGCAGGCACTCCACGGCCCATCGCGAAGAAGATGCCGGCCATATCGGGCAGTTGCGCGTCGTAGCCATGGCCGCCGTAGTCCCAGCCGAGTGCATAGGCCGCAGACCAGAGCACGCCGGCCCAGCCCGCCGGTCGGGACAGGGTCCAGGGTGGCGGCAGGATCACCAGCCAGTCGCCACTGCGCAGCGGATGCGATATCCGCAGCTCGGCCGGCACTCCCTCCCGCGCATGGACCCGGGCGCCGGTGACTTCCGCCAGCACAGCCTTCAGCACCGCGCCAGCAGCACCGACCTGTTCCGGATTGTCGACGTAAACTTCCGCAACCACGCTGCCCGCAATTCGCGCGCCCACCCCCGCGTCTGCCAGTGCGCCCTGCACATCCAGATATTTTCCGGACGCCGTCATGCCATGGTCGCTCACCACCAGCAGCGTGGTCCGCGGCCAGAGGCCGAGCGCGTCTATGCCTTTCAGCACCTCGGCCAGAGCGGCATCCTGGGTCGCCATTTTCGCCGGCAGCCGGCCGCTTGCGGGTCCCCGGTCATGTCCGACATCGTCCGTGCCGGACCAGTAGCTCATGATCAGACGCGGCCGTTCCGCCTCGGGCAGGCCCAGCCACGCCACAATCTGCGCGGCTTTCGCCGCTTCGCTGACACTCGAATCGTATGGCGCGATCCGATAACGCGTACCCCTGCCGCGCCAGTCCGTTTCCGAACCCACCCAGAAATAAGTCGCAGCCGGCACGCCCTGTCGCTCGGCGGCGATCCACACAGGTTCCGCTTCGATCCAGCTCGCATCACTGCGGTCCCGGTAGTAGCCCCGTACAGCATCGAAGAAGCGGTTGTCGACGATGCCGTGCCGATCCGGGTAGGTGCCGGTGGCCATGGACACATGACCGGGAAAAGTGGCAGACGGAAACACCGGCAGCAGCCGTCCAGCGCGCACCCCTTCCCGGGCCATGCGCTGCAGAGCGGGGTAGTTGCCCAGCGCCGGGTAGTCGTGGCGCACGCCATCCCAGCTCAGCACCACCACAATGGGCGCCGTGTCGGTCGGTGTGTCGGAAACGGCCGAGTTGCCGGGAACGGCTGAAGTGCCGGGAACGGCTGATGCGTCGAGAGCGGACGCGGCGACTGCCCCTGCAGCAGCCGCCCCTATATATAGCAGCACACACAGCAGGCGCAGATTCCGGTGCAGGGCTTTCATCGCGCTTCCTCCTTGAGTGCACGCAGTTCGGCCAGCAGCGGCATCCGCTCGATATCCGCCGCACTCAGCCGCTCCCATTCCACCCCGCCGGGTGCAGCCATCGGATTCGCCACAAACAGACTGCGCTGGGGCGTGCAGATCAGCGTCAGCGGCAGGTCGTTGCTCTCCACCGGAAAGTCCGCCACGATCTGGGCCTCGTGCACGGTCGTGGCCACCGGCACCGCATCGAAACCCAGCTCCCGCAGAATGCCGAATTCAATGTCGCTGTAGCCGGCGCCCTTGCCGCAGCGCTTGCCGGATGCGGTCACCGCAACACAGCCGGTGACGATGGCATCGAACGCCGGCAGCTCGCGCAGCGGTACCAGGATCGAATGCTCCCTCATGCTCTGCAGGGTGGCCGCGGCGTCGAAGGCGTGGGCCGGGATGCGCTGCGGATCGAGGAGATGGAAGCCGTCTGTCAGTCGCGGCGTAGGGACATAAACCCGCACCCCGCGAGCGAGCGCCATAAGCCGCACAGCGCGCTGAGGTGAATCCGGATTGATCTTCAGCGTGACCGCTTCGCGCCAGGGTGACTGTTCGAACAGTCGTGCAGCCGCTTCCTCTGCTCCGACGAAGTTCGGAATGCGGCCGTGCGCGGGCAGCGGCGATTGCGCGAACTGCTCCGCTTCGAGCAGATCCCACACGTGGCGCCGGGCCTGTGCTTTGCTTTCAAATCTCATCGGGACGGTCGCTGATCGGTGCATGTCGGCTGACAACCCGGGCATACTACACACAGCGGTCGAGGAGAGTGCAGTGAACCTCATTACCGGGCGCTATCCGGCGCTCGCGTTTCCCCTTTTTCGCCGCTACTGGCTGGCTTCCTTCGCCTCAGTGGGCGCGACCCAGCTGGTGACCCTGGGTCAGGGCTGGCTGATTTTCGAACTCTCCGGCTCTGCCCTGCAGCTGGGGGTGCTGGGCGCCGCCGCCGCCCTGCCGAACATTCTGATGACGCTGCTCGGCGGTGTCATCGCCGATCGCTTCGACCGGCGCCGCATCCTCATGACCACCTCGCTGATCACCACCGTACTGCTGACGATCCTGGCCTGGCTCGACTACTCGGGTCAGGTCGAGGTCTGGCATGTGCTGGCGATCGCCGCCGGGGTGTCGCTGATCAGCGGTCTCGACTGGCCGGCCCGGGCTTCGATCTTCCCCATGCTGCTCGAGCGCAGTGCCTTCATGAGCGCGGTCGCCCTCAACGCGTTCATCTGGCAGTCCACGCGCATGGCCATGCCCGCGCTGGGTGGCATCGTGATCGCGGCTGCCCGGGACACCTGGCCGATCTTTGCGGCCAGCGCTGTGGGCTTTTTCGTGATGTTCTGTGTGATGGGCAGCATCCGCATCCAGGTCGCACCCGTCGCGACCGTCTCGCCCCTGGAACAGCTGCGCGAAGGTGTGCGCTTCATCTGGCAGGAGGAACTGTTTCGCACCCTGCTCGGCCTCACCTTTGTCGGCATGTTCTTCGCATTGAGCTACGTGCAGATCATGCCCGTGTTTGCCGACCTGCTGGGATCCGATGAGCGCGGCTACGGCCTGCTGCTGTCGGCGGGCGGTCTCGGTTCCGTGGTCGGCACACTGCTCATCGGCGGTGTCGAACAGACGCGCAACTTCGGGCGGGTGATGCTCGGCAGCGCGGCTCTTTCGGTGCTGGCACTGTTCGCCTTCGCAGCGGCGACCGGCTGGCAGAGTTTTGTCACCGCGCTGATCTGCGCATTTCTCGCCGCCGGTTTCGGCAGTGTGTTTCAGATCAGCTCCATGACGGTCATGCAGCTGCGGGTTCCGGACAGCCTGCGCGGCCGGGTCATGGGCATCCACACCATGGGCTATTCCTTCGTACCCCTGGGCGGACTGTTTCTCGGTTCCCTGGTGCAGAGCATCGGTGCGGCCCAGGCGCTCGTACTCGGCGGTGCCATCTATCTGGCAGTGATTGCGCTGGTGTGGACTGCGCGCCCGCTGATCCGGGAGCTGGAGGGGGAGGCGTAAGGGGAGGGGGAGACAATCCCCTGAGCGATCAGCCGCTGGCCGCGCGGGCACCCCGCTCACGCTCGAGTTCGAGCTGCTGATGCAGCACCTGCAGCGACTTGTTCTGCAGTTCGCGTTCCCGTTCGAGTTCGGTGACCTTGCGCTTCTCGGTTTCGAGATTCCGGCTCAGGCGCTCGAAATCCTCGGCCTTCTGCCGCAGCCGCGCCTCCAGGTCGGAGGTATTCACTGAGGCTGCCTGTGCTGTGTTGGCAGCTCTGTCAACACCGGCCGAGTGCCTCACCGACACCTTCGCAAGTTCCGCTTTGAGGTTCACCACCTCGGCTTCGGCCGCTGCAGCTTCCGCGACCGCGTCTGCGGCCGTGGTTCTTGCCTCATGCAGTGCCTGCTCGAGGGTGGAGATACGTTCGCGCAGGCGCTGTACCGTTTCCCGGGACTCGCCCTGCTCCGCCGGATCGGCAGGGGAGGGAAGCGTTTCGGACGGATCCGACACGGCAGCGTAGTCGAGATTGTCTGCCGGCAGGATGTCACCCGCGGTCAGATCGTCCACCGCTCTCGGTGGCAAGGGCGGCTGTGCGAGTTCCGCGTCGTTGTCCGGAAGTCTGACCGTGGCCAGTTTCTTCAGCTGCAGATCCCGCTCCCGCAGCGTGTCTTCCTTGGCCTTGATTTCCTCCATGAGCTCGGCGATCACCCGCTCCTTGGTGGCCATCTCATCCCGGGTGCGTTTGCCCTGATCTTCCCGGGCGCGCAGCTGGGCTTCGAACTGGGGTACCCGCGCCCGGGCTTCGCTCAACGCACGGTTCAGCGCTTCCTCCCGCTTCATGGCGCTTAAGTTTCTCAGCAGCCAGCCCGCGCCGCCACCGGCCGCCATGGCCAGCAGCAGGTAGAGAAAAATTTTCATGATCAGGTAGATCACGCGGTGTCTCCGATCACCCGGAACTCGATGCGGCGGTTGGTTTTGCGGCCGGATTCGGATTCGTTGTCGGCGATGGGCTGGCTTTCGCCGTAGCCTCTGGCTTCGAGCTGCTCAGGGTGCACACCGCGCTGCACCAGATGCTTGCGCACCGCGTCTGCGCGGCGCTGGCTGAGTTTCAGATTCACGTCGGCATCGCCCACCGAATCCGTGTGTCCGGCGATCTCCAGTCTGGTATCACAGTTGCGCGCGATGCTGGCCAGCATACCCAGGAGCGGGAAGCTGGATTCGGCGACATCCGCGCTGCCGTTCTTGAAGGTCACTTCTTCCCGGGCCAGATAGGTATCCAGTTCCTGCTGACAGGTTCCGGCTTCTCCGATGATGGCGATGGCGTTGTCCACTTCGATTACCCCGGTCACTGCCGCAGCGATTTCACCCGCCCGCTTCTTGGCCTGGTAGTCGGGGGCTGCACCGGTGAGACGTATGGCCTGACCCCGGGGTTCGACACTGGCCCAGAAGAGATTTTCCCGGCTCACCTGCTCGCTGACCGCGGTACCGAGTTCGGTTTCGATGTCGGAAGCTTCGGCGAAGATACACACAAACAGCAGGCACAGCAGAAACGCGCCCGCACCGGTCAGTATCTCGAACTGGTTGAATTTCAAATCCATGTAACTGGCGCATTAACAGTCAATCGGCCAATGCCTGATTGTCGTAACTTATCGCCTCCCATATCGTTAACCCGTTCTCATGTCAGCCAGAGGATCCGTGCAGACGGGCGAGGTAGCGCCGGGTTTTCCACCAGTAGCGCAGGTTTGCCTCGAAGCGCCGCGGCAGCGCGGGTGCCTCTTCCTTGTACGACTGAGTATAGGGGGCAACGCCGTCCAGCGCCGCCTGCCATGACCGGTCGCTTTCGTATCCGTAGCGGATGAGAGCGTCGGCGAGGTCCGGGTGTTGTGCCAGTGCCCCCTGGATGCGCGGCAGATGCTCGCGCCAGCCGTCGATGCGGGTGGTGTCGAAGGGGCGCGCGCCGAGCATGGACACGCTGGCATTCTCCGGCACTTCCGCGCCTTCCGGATACTGCGCGAAGGCGCGCCGCGGCTGCAGAAACGCAAAGCGCGCTTCGATCCGCGCCTGCACGGCCGCAGGCTCCCGCAGCAGATCCTCATAACGCACCATCAGAAACCGCGGGTGGTCGATGAGGGTATCGATGGCCGCCGCATAGTCCCGCCAGCGCCGGAAGCTCGAGAAATACACACCGGGTCTGTCCGGGTGGATGCTGCTGATCACCGAGCGCGGATCTCTCTGCAGGGCGATGACATGCAGTCGCTCATCGGCGAGAAACACTTTGCGCAGGCGCGTGGTATCCGGCGGCTTCTTGCTCAGATACAGGGGTGCGTCCTGCGGAGCCGGATTGAAGACGCTTTCTTCATGCGCCCTGCGTCCGCTGAACGGGTAGGCATACCAGAGCAGCTCCATCATCAGGGTGGTGCCACTGCGATGGCAGCCCACCACATGCACCCGGCGGCAGGTCTGCGCTGCGTCGCTGCCTGGGACTGATCTTCCGGCCTGTGCGTGCGCACTCATCCCAGAAAGGGGTCTCCTTTGTTGAGATCCAGTCCCTGGGCGCGGGCAAAATCCTGCGCCAGGCCCTGCGGCTCCCGGTTGTGCCGGGCGAGGGTTGACAGGGCGGCGAACGCGATCCACTGGGCAGACACTTCGAAGTAGTCGCGCAGCACGTGCCGGTCCTCGGACAGACCGAAGCCGTCCGTGCCGAGAACCGTGTAAGGGCCCGGCACCCAGCGTGCGATCGACAGCGGCAGCGCCTTCATGTAGTCCGACGCGGCGACAAACACGCCGTCTTCACCGGCCAGCAGACGCGCCACTTTCGGGCTGCGCTCATCGCCCCCCATGCTCAGCAGCTGTGCGCGTTCGCAGGCCAGGCCATCCCGGGTCAGCTCGTTGTAGCTGGTCACACTCCATACGTTGACCCGCTTGTCGAGTGTGCGCAGCAGTTTTGCCGCAGCCAGCACCTCCTGCATGATGGCGCCGCTGCCGAAGAGATTCACGGTGGCGCCACTCTCCCGCTCGAAACAGTACATGCCGGCCAGCAGGTCCTCTTCCACCCCTTCCGGAGCCGGCGGCATCGAATTGTTCTGGTTGGTGACGGTGACGTAATAGAAGACATCTTCGAGGTCGGTATACATGCGCCGGATACCGTCGCGCACGATGTAGGCGATCTCGAAGGCGAACGCGGGATCGTAGCTTTTCAGATTCGGGATGGTGCTCGCCACCAGATGGGAGTGACCGTCCTGATGCTGCACACCTTCCCCATTGAGGGTGGTGCGGCCGGAAGTGCCGCCGAGCAGGAAGCCCTTGCACATCATGTCGCCGCAGGCCCAGATCATGTCGCCGACCCGCTGGAAACCGAACATCGAGTAGAAGATGTAGAACGGAATCATCGGCAGACCGTGATTGGCATAGGCCGTACCCGCCGCGAGAAACGACGCCATCGCGCCGGTTTCGCAGATGCCTTCCTGGAGGATCTGTCCGTCTTCCGCCTCCCGGTAGGGGGCGATGCTGCCTGCATCGACCGGTCGGTACTGCTGTCCGGCGGGCGAGTAGATGCCCGCCTGGGGAAACAGTCCGTCCATGCCGAAGGTGCGCGCCTCATCCGGCACTATGGGCACGATGTAGCGACCGAGGGTTTTGTCCCGCAGCAGTTTCGAGAGCAGGCGCACCACCACCATGGTGGTCGAGACTTCCCGCTCGCTGCCCTTGAGCATGTCGGCAAACAGTTCTATCGGCGGCGGTTCGATGTGCAGACAGGCCACCTCACGGCGGGGCAGAAAACCACCCAGAGCTTCCCGTCGGCTGAGCAGATAGCGCAGTTCTTTCGAGTTCTCATCGGGTCGGTAGAAGTCTGCCCGGGCAATCGCTGCTTCCTCGAGGGGGATGTCGAAGCGCCGGGCAAGATCGCGCCGCTCCTCGGGACTGAGCTGTTTTTTCTGATGCACCGTGTTGCTGCCTTCGGTGCCGGGTCCGAGGCCGTCGCCCTTCACCGTCTTCAGCAGCACCACACAGGGTTTGCCGCTGACCCGGGCGGCCTGTTCGAAAGCGGCATAGATTTTCTGGTGGTCCTGACCGCCGCGCTTGATCGAACGCACTTCCTCATCGGTCAGCGTTTTCATCAGCTCGCGCAGTTCCGGGGCGGTTTCCACCCAGTGTTCGCGCACGAAGTCGCCGGAGGAGACGGTGTACATCTGATAGTCGCCGTCCACCGCCTGCTCCATGCGCGCCTGCAGCACCCCGTGTTCGTCCCGCGCCAGAATCGGATCCCAGCCGCCACCCCAGATCACCTTGATCACATGCCAGTCCGCACCTCGGAATGAGCGCTCGAGCTCCTGAATGATCTTGCCGTTGCCGCGCACGGGCCCATCGAGACGCTGCAGGTTGCAGTTGACCACCAGCACCAGGTTGTCGAGCGCTTCTCTGCTGGCGATGTTGATGGTGCCGAGCACCTCCGGTTCGTCCGCCTCGCCGTCGCCGATGAAAGTCCAGATCTTGCCCCCGTTCTTCGGCTTCAGACCCCGGCTCTCCAGATACTTGGCGAAACGCGCCTGATAGATGGCACTCGGTGTCGACAGCCCCATGCTGGCCGTGGGCATCTGCCACAACCAGGGCAGCCGTCGCGGATGCGGGTAGGAGGGCAGGCCGCCGCCGGCGCCGAGTTCGCGCCGGAAATTCAGCAGCTGCTGCTCACTGAGTCGACCTTCGAGAAAGGCCCGGGCGTACACACCGGGGGCGGTGTGGGCCTGGAAATGTACCTGATCGCCGCCGTAGTCGGTGGTGCGGGCACGGAAGACATGATTGAAGCCGACTTCCATCATGGTCGCCGCGGACAGATAGGTGGCGATGTGACCGCCCACACCGGAGCCGCTGTCGTAGGCTTTCAGCACCATCGCCACCGCATTCCAGCGGATGATGTTGCCGATGCAGGTTTCCAGTTCCACGTTGCCCGGATAGGCCGGCTGATCGCGCAGATCGATGGTGTTCTTGTAGGGGGTGTTGAGTGCCGCATCGGTCAGGGTGAGCCCCTTGTGGCTCAGGTGTGACTGCAGTTTACGCAGCAGCTCCCGGGCGCCGTCCGGGCCGCGACCGGCCAGCACGTCATCGAGCGCCTCGATCCATTCCTGGGTTTCGAGCTGCCATTCAGTATCGGGCGCGGTCTCCTGTCGGGATTCAGCCAAGCGGATTCTCTAATCTCTCAGGTCAGGCACGATCATAGTCCAGGCTTGCCGGGTCTATAAGCCCTGGTCCACCCCGGCGTCGTGGCGCGTGACCGGGGAGTTTTCCGGTAAACTCCCCGCTCACATCCTGGGGGGAATTTCATGTTGATCAATCATTTTCATCCGGCCGTTCTACAGGCCACCATATCCTCACACGCCGCCATCTGGCGGACCGCCACCTGGCGCACCGCCGCCGCGGTAACGCTCGGTCTGCTCACCGCCTGCGGGCAGGACACGGCCGAACCGCCAGCCACCGGCACCGTCGCCCCTGCTGCCACCACCAGCGATACCCCGGCAGCCGGCGTTGACTCAGCACGCGCCACCGCCATCAGAGCCGCCACCGCCAGTCTCGATGGCCGGCGCATCGCCGCCGCCGCGGAGCCGGGCAACTGGCTATCCCACGGCCGCACTTACGACGAACAGCGTTTCAGCCCGCTGGATCAGATCAATACCGAAACCGTTGCCGACCTCGGCCTCGCCTGGTCCTGGGACACCGGCACCATCCGCGGTCTCGAAGCCACGCCGATCGTGGTGGACGGCATCATGTTTTCCACCGGTTCCTGGTCGGTGGTATGGGCCCACGATGCCAAAACCGGCGAGCTGCTCTGGTCTTACGATCCCCAGGTGCCCCGGGAGTGGGGCAAGTTCGCCTGCTGTGATGTGGTCAACCGGGGTGCCGCCGTGTGGAAGGGCCGCGTCTACTCCGGCACCCTCGACGGCCGTCTGATCGCCCTGGATGCCGCCACTGGCAGACTCGACTGGGAAGTACAGACCACGGATCCGGAGCGTGCCTACACCATCACCGGCGCACCGCGCATCGTCAAAGACAAGGTCATCATCGGTAATGGCGGCGCCGAGTACGGCGTGCGCGGTTATGTTACGGCCTACGACACCGCAACCGGCGCCCAGGCCTGGCGCTTTTACACCGTGCCCGGCAACCCGGCGGAAGGTTTCGAATCCCGTGCCATGGAAGTGGCCGCGGCCACCTGGCGCGGCGGCAAGTGGTGGGAGGTCGGCGGAGGCGGCACGGTGTGGGACTCCATGGCTTACGATCCCGAGCTGAATCTCTTCTACATCGGCGTCGGCAATGGCGCACCCTGGAACCGCTACATCCGCTCCCCGGGCGGCGGCGACAACCTCTATGTGTCCTCGATTGTTGCGTTGAACCCGGACAACGGTCAGCTGGTCTGGCATTACCAGACCACACCGGGCGACACCTGGGACTACACCGCCACCCAGCACATGATCCTCGCCGACATCGAGATCGAAGGAAAACTGCGCAAGGTCATCATGCAGGCGCCGAAGAACGGCTTCTTCTATGTGCTCGACCGCACCACCGGCGAATTCCTCTCCGCCGAAGCCTATGTGCCCGTAACCTGGGCGACCCACATCGATCAGGAGACCGGACGTCCGGTGGAAAACCCGGACGCCCATTACGCCAACGACGCCCGCAAGATCCGCCCCGCCCCCTACGGCGGCCATAACTGGCATCCGATGACCTACAGCCCGGACACTGGCCTTGTCTACATCCCGGCGCTGGATCTTTCCTTCAGCTATGCCCAGGACAACGCCTTCCAGTACAACCCGGAAACCTGGAATACCGGCGTCGACTTCGCCCAGACCATTCCTTCTGCAGATCCGGATGAACTGATCACCGCACTGCAGGAGGTCAAAGGCCACCTCGCGGCCTGGGATCCGGTGACCCAGACCGAGAAATGGCGTGTACCCCATGACACCAGCTGGAACGGCGGTCTGCTCAGCACCGCGGGCAATCTGCTGTTCCAGGGTCTCTCCGACGGCAATTTCACCGCCTACCGGGCAGACAATGGCGAGAAGGTCTGGGCGTTTCCCGCCGAGGTCGGCATCATCGCCGCGCCGATCAGCTACAGCGTCGATGGCGAACAGTACATCGCCGTGGTGGCAGGCTGGGGTGGCGCTTTCGCACTGGCCTCCGGTGCACCGCGGCACCGGGACAACCGACTTGCCGAAGGCCGCATTCTGGCCTTCAAACTGGGGGCGAAGGGGGCACTGCCGAAGCAGAACGTGGCCTTCATCGACATCCCTGAGCCACCGCCCATGACCACCACCCCGGAGCAGGTTGCCCACGGGCAGGCGCTTTATCACAACTACTGCGCGGTCTGTCATGGGCCTGGAGTGACGGCGAGCGGCGGCGGTGTTGCCGATCTGCGTTATTCCACCGCCGCAGTGCATGAGTCCTGGGACGCCATCGTGCGCGGCGGCGCTTTCGCCGGCAAGGGCATGGCGAGCTTCGCCAGTGTCCTCAACGAGGCAGACGCCCAGGCCATCCGTGCGTTCGTGGTGGAAACCGTGAAAGGCACCATCGCCCTGTGTCAGAGCGAGTACCGGAAGAACTATCCCGAGCTGCTGGATACCGCCTGCACGCGACCGCAGGTAACAGCCGCGGCCGGCGACTGACCCGCGACCGAACCGATTTTCCACTGCCGGCCAGTGGCGTTCGGCATGGAAGTTCGGGAAGAGGTTGATCAGAGCGTGGGCGAGGACCTGGTACCCCGGGCCTCGCTCGGCAGCTCCGCTGACCTGGCCTCCTGGCCTGTCTCGGATCCATCGTGAAGCTGGGGGGAGATAGGGGGTGTGTCGGACCGTGGAGCGAGGCCGAGTGAGGTGGATTGACTCGCGGCTTTGCGCGAGGCAACTCCGCCAATCGAGGGAAGCCCGGAGGGCCCGAGCGTAGGTCCGACGCAACCCCCTCACCACCCCAGCCTCGCTATCCGCTCCGAAAACAGACCAGGGACAGCGTGGGATCGGTTGTTACCGATCCCGGAGTGAGTCTTACATCAGCACCGGTGCATCGGCCAGCGCCAGGCTGACAGAAATGGGCCGGTGGTCGGACAGGCGGCAATCCAGCACTTTGTATTCGCTGATGCGCAGGCTCGGTGAGACCAGCACATGATCCAGTGCCAGTGCAGGTCGCCAGGACGGGTAGGTGGGATGCACGCCTTCGGCCGGTCGCAGTCCAGTCTCCGCTAAGGGGGAATCAAACAGCAGATCGGTTAGGTGACTGTTCATGTCGCCCATGATCACCACGTTCGGCTCACCATCGATGAGCGACTTCACGTACTCGAGCTGCAGGGCCCGGGAGCGTTCACCCAGGGAAAGGTGCAGCAGCACCACCGTCACCGAGGTCCCGCCAAAGGGCAGCCGTACCAGAATCGCACCACGGCCCGGAATGGCGCCGGGCAGGCGGTGATCTTCCATTGCTGCCGGTGAGATTCTCGACAGCAGGCCGTTGCCGTGCTGGGCGAAGGGTCCGAGATCGCGATTGAGCTGGGTATACCAGTAAGGGAACTGGGCAAGCTCCGCCAGGTACTCCACCTGATTGATGAAGCCGCTGCGGATACTGCCACCATCCACTTCCTGCAGTGCCACGAAGTCATGATCGGCCACCACACTGGCGATACGACGCAGATTGCGATTGCGACCGTCGTGGGGCAGCACGTGCTTCCAGCCCTTGGTCACATACTGACGGTATTTGGTGGTCTTGATGCCGACCTGAATGTTGTAGGTCAGGAAGCGCAGCTCCTCCGCCGGACAAGCGCCCGCGGCGGAGGATAAAGAGCCCGCGGCGGAGGGTAGAGAGTCCGCGACGGAGGATAAAGAGCCCGCGGCCGACAAAGCACCCGCACCGTCCAGAAGTGCATCGGCACCCCGGCGGTTGCCGGACGGAAACTCATGATGCGGCAGCACGTTGATGCGGGGCTGGCGTTCGAGACGCTCCTCACCCCAGCGGGCCCAGGTCAGCATGGGCGACTGTTCCAGTGAACGGGCGATCAGTCTAGCCGCGCTGGAAAAATCAGACTGTGGACTGCCTGGCATTTTGCTCTGCTTACTCGACGTCCAGACTGCCTGGCGCGGCGGGTACAGGCACCGGCGTGCCAGCGCCGAGCCGGGTTGCACGCTGCTGTTCGACCAGGAAGTCGACAATCAGGAGCATGTTGGTGTTATTGCCGGCCATGGTGCCGTCGACCCGGAAACGTCCATCGACAATCAGTGTCGGTACACCGGTGATGCCGTAAGCGCGGCCGTGGGCGTCGGCCTGCTGTACCCGACTGCGCACGCCGAAGGAATTGAATACCTGGGTGAACTCCGCTGGCGGCACACCGGCGGCCTGATTGAAAAGCTCCGCGAGCAGGGACGGATCCCGAAGATCCACGCCTTCATCATGTATGGCGGTGAACATGGGTGTGTGCACCCTGTCGGTCACACCCAGCAGCTCCGCGGTATAGAAGGCCTGGGCAAAGAGCGCCCAGGTCTGATTGAAGATCGCGGGGACGCGACGGAACAGCACATCGTCTGCCTGTGCGAGGCGCCATTCTTCGAGGGTCGGATCAAACGTCTTGCAGTGTATACAGGCGTAAGAGAACACCTCGACGACCTCCACTTTGCTGGCATCCACCGTATCGACGGGCACTGCCAGACGCGCGTAGTGCTGGCCTTCCTGAAATTCCGCGGCAGACAGACTGGAAACCGGCAACACCAGCAGTGCGCACACAGCCAGTATTCGAGTCATGGCCGGGACAGCGGATCGGGGTGTCCCAACCGGCCGTGGGTGGATACGAGTTGTCTTCATTCCTGAAAATTTCCTTCTCTTACCACGCCCTCTTTGTCCGGACTCGATGCACGGGCGGGCGGATTCTGATCACCAGTGTAGTCGCTGAGTCTTAACCTTCCATGAACGGTCATGGACAACAGCTGCCGGGGGCGCGCCGGTCAGCGCACCCGCGGTGTTGGACCACAAGGCACCCACTTGGTGCGCCCCGGCCCGGCGTAACTCAGTACAGACCCTGAATATAGTCGGCAAGAACGGCGATCTCGCCGTCTGTGAGACCTTCGGCCACGCCCCGCATCATGCCGCCAAAGGCTTCATCGCTGACCCGCTTACCTTCCCGGTACGCGGTGAGCTGGGCGACGGTGTACACACTCGGCTGTCCGCTGATCCGGGGGAAGCCGGCTGGTGCGTTGCCACTGCCGGTGGGTGAGTGACAGGCGGAACAGGCAGCCACACCTTTACGTGCGATCCCCCCGCGGAAAATTCCGGCAGCCCGGTCGATCTGGGCGTCGTCGCCCTGGGCCTGGCCAATCTTCCCGGGCAGTGAGGCGTAGTAGGCGGCGAGATCGTCGAGATCCTGCGCGCTCTTGCCTGTGAGCTGTCCGGCCATCAGCGGAATATTGCGGCGGCCATCCTGAATCATGCGCAGCTGAGCACCCAGATAGCGTGCGTTCTGTCCTGCAAGATTGGGATAACTCGGGTCGATGCCGGTGGCGCCGTCCTGTCCGTGGCAGGCACCACAGACAACTGCCTGGGCCTTGCCCGCTTCCGGATCACCGGCGGCCAGCACACTGAAGCTGAAGCTGCCCGCGACGATCAGCAGCGCGGCTCTGACGATGGCCGAGATGGATGACTGAAAAAAGTGACTCATTCTGGGGAGGTGCGGGCCCATAGACCCCGCCGGTCGTGACGCCATGGTTGTTTTGTCCTGTACACTTCTCGATTCAACCGGTCCCGCTGCGACCCGCTCCGAGCGCCACCGAAGCCCTCCTTTGACGGATGTCTTCGACGGCCGAGCAGCTGCAGGACCCGTCCGGCGCGGCTTGCCGGGCCGCGGATTATATAACAACTGCTCAAGTGTCGCGCCCCGGAAATTTCCGCAGCGAATTTCCCGGACGCCACGCACAGATACAGGTACCAGCGCATGACGGGCGGCCCAGTCTCAGATCTTCCCCGGCTCGACGTCGAATTTGTCAGCAGTGCGCCTGACCTCGCGGGCTGCCCGCCGGAGGCCGGACGCGAAGTGGCAGTCGCCGGTCGCTCGAATGCGGGTAAATCCAGTGTCCTGAATCGACTCACCGGGTCACGCCATACCGCCCGGGTCAGCAAGACCCCGGGGCGCACCCAGCTGCTGAACTTTTTCGATGTGAAATCCGGCGGGCGGCTCGTCGATCTGCCGGGATACGGCTATGCGAAGGCCCAGCGCGCGGCCCAGAGTGTGTGGCAGGCGGCGGTGAACGAGTATCTCTCCCATCGCGACGCCCTCATCGGCCTGGTGCTGGTGATGGACATCCGCCATCCGCTGCAGGACTTCGATCGGGAGCTGTTGAGCTGGGCGGCCGCCTCGGAGCTGCCGGTGCGGGTGCTGCTGAACAAGGCCGACAAACTCGGCCGCGGCGCCCAGTCGAAAACCCTGGCCCAGGTCCGCCGCGCCCTGCAGGATCTGCCGCTGGTGAGTGTGCAGTGTTTCTCCGCCACCGCCGGCCAGGGTGTCCCCGAACTGCTGAACACCCTCCTCGACTGGCTCACCGAACCCGCCGAGACCACCCCCTACCCCGGGGGCGACGCGCTCAACGACTGACCCCAGCATCCACCAGCAGGATCTCGCCGCCTGACTCGATCGCCTGCGACCAACCCTCCAACCTGGCCCCTCGGATCCAACCCCAATACCCGATAACCCCAAAATCTGGCCATGGATGGCCAAGCGCGGTTCAGGCGCCCCCAATCTGGCCAGGGACGGCGTGCGGATGAAGAGTGATTCTGCAGAATCACTCTTCAAGCAAACTAATGAGCCTCATCCCAGTTCGCCCCGACCCCCACATCCACCACTAAAGGCACCGCCAGTTCCGCTGCGGCCGACATGCGATCGGTCACCCCGGCGATCAGGCCCTCGACAGCAGATTCCGCCACCTCGAACACCAGTTCATCGTGAACCTGCATGATCATCAGCGCATCCAGCCCGGATGACGGCAGCCAGGCATGCACGCTGATCATCGCGCGCTTGATGATGTCCGCCGCCGTGCCCTGCATCGGGGCGTTGATGGCCGTGCGCTCCGCGCCCTGACGCCGCTGCACATGGCGACTGGTGATATCCGGAAGGTAGAGGCGCCGGCCGAACACGGTTTCCACATAACCCTGGTCATGCGCCAGCGCCCGGGTTTCCGCCATGTACTCGGCCACACCCGGATAGCGGGCGAAGTAGCGATCGATGTAGTCCTGGGCCAGGGTCCGGGAGATACCCAGATTGCGCCCGAGGCCGAAGGCCGACATGCCGTAGATCAGCCCGAAGTTGATGGCCTTGGCGTTGCGGCGCTGATCGGCGGTGACATCTTCGAGCTTCTCGCCAAAGACTTCCGCGGCGGTAGCCTGATGGATGTCCTGATTGTTGGCGAAGGCCGTCCGCAGACCCTGGTCTCCCGACAGATGCGCCATGATGCGCAGCTCGATCTGGGAATAGTCCGCGGCAACGATGCGCCGACCCGGCGGTGCCACAAAGGCCTGGCGGATCCGCCGACCTTCCGCTGTGCGAATGGGAATGTTCTGCAGATTGGGATCCGTGGACGACAGCCGACCGGTTGCCGCCACCGCCTGATGATAGGAGGTATGCACCCGGCCGGTTTTCTGATTGATCTGCAGCGGCAGCTTGTCGGTATAGGTGGACTTCAGTTTCGCCAGACTGCGGTACTCGAGAATCACCCGGGGCAGCTCGTAATCCCGGGCGAGGTCCTGCAGCACCGGTTCCGCGGTGGATGGCTGACCCTTGGGTGTTTTCTTCAGCACCGGGAGTCCGAGGCGTTCGTAGAAGATTTCCTGGAGCTGTTTGGGCGAATCCAGATTAAAGGTACCGCCCGCGAGGTCATGGGCCTGGGCGGTCAGCGTACCCAGCCGCTCGGCCAGCTCCCGGCTCTGGTCGGCGAGCAGCCCGCCATCGATGAGCGTACCGCGCCGCTCCATTCCGGAGAGCACCGGTATCAGGGGCATCTCGATATCCCGGAACACGCGCACCAGGGATTCGGTGGGTGCAAGCTTCGGCCACAGGGTGTGGTGCAGTTGCAGGGTCACATCCGCATCTTCCGCCGCATAGTCGCTGGCCTGCTCGAGGGGCACCTGATCGAAGGTGAGCTGCTTGGCGCCCTTCCCGGCAACATCCTGGTAGGTGATGGTGTCCCGCTGCAGATACTTCTTCGCCAGATCGTCCATGTTGTGACGGGTGGCGACGCTGTCGAGCACATAGGATTCGAGCATGGTGTCGAATTCGACACCGGCGATGTTCACCCCGTAGCGCGCCAGCACATTCATGTCGTATTTCAGGTTCTGGCCGATTTTCTTTGTCGAAGCGTCTTCGAGCAGCGGCTTCAGCAGGGCCAGGGCGGTCTCGAGGTCGATCTGCTCCGGTGCCCCGGCATAGCGGTGTCCGACTGGAACATAGGCCGCCTTCCCCGCCGCCCGGCTGAAGGAAAAGCCGACCAGCTCGGCATCCATGTAGTTGAGACTGGTGGTTTCGGTATCAAACGCGAAAATGCCCGCCTTGCGCAGCCCGGCCAGCCAGACCTTCAGACCTTCAACATCCAGCACACAGTCGTAATCCACTGGCGCTCCAGTATGGACCGCCCCACCGGCGCCCCCGGCTGCGGATCCCGCTGCCACTGCGCCGGCGCCCGCCGCGGCAGCCCCCACACCGAGTTCGGCCAGCCAGGTCTTGAATTCGTACCGCTCGAACAGCGCCACCAGCGCAGATTCGTCCGGCTTGCGCGGCACCAGATCCTCGATGCTCAGATCCAGCGGCACATCGCATTTTATTTCGGTGAGCTGCCGCGACAGGGGCAGATGGCCCAGACTTTCCCGCAGGTACTGGCCGATCTTGCCTTTGAACTCGTCCGCCGCCGCCATCACCGCATCGAGGGTCTGGTACTCGGCAAGCCACTTGGCCGCCGTCTTCGGTCCGACCTTGGGAACCCCTGGGATGTTATCCACCGTATCGCCGGTCAGGGCCAGGAAGTCGATGATCTGCTCAGGATGCACGCCGTATTTTTCAAACACGCCGGCCCGATCCAGCCGGGTGTCTGTCATGGTGTTCACCAGAGTCACGTGCTCGGTCACCAGCTGGGCCATGTCCTTGTCGCCGGTAGAGATCACCGTGTCACGTTGCGCGCTCGTCGCCTGGCGGGCCAGGGTGCCGATCACATCGTCGGCCTCCACATTTGGCACCACCAGCACAGGCAGCCCCATGGCGCGGATGATCTGGTGGATGGGTTCGATCTGCTCACGCAGATCGTCGGGCATCGGCGGTCGGTTACCTTTGTAGTCCGGATAGAGCTCATCCCGGAAGGTTTTACCCTTGGCATCGAAAACCACCGCAATCGGACTGCCTTCATAGTCCTTGGCCAGCTTGCGCAGCATCGAGATCACCCCGCGCACCGCCCCGGTGGAGGTATTGTCCGACGTCCGCAGGTCGGGCATCGCGTGATAAGCCCGGAACAGGTATGAAGACCCGTCCACCAGCACCAGTGGTTTATCCGCCATGTGTTTTGCCTTGCCGCCCCGAATGGTTCACCATTCTACTTGAAGGTAAGGACGCATCGATGCGGCATCTAACTGCACAACACCCACGGCCCCGGCTCATCCGCCACGCACACCGCATATCGGGGCGCCGGCTGCCGGGTTTCGCCCTTCTCAGCGCCTGTTTACTTTTCCCCGCCGCCGGCTGGTCGGCGGAGTCCGTGGACATCCGCGGCCCGGATGTCACCATCATCGCCGAAGAAGAACGCACCGTATTCGAATACCGCCAGGGCGGCGTGCTGCGCATGGTGCGCGTCGTACCCAACTGGGGAAAGCCCTACTACCTGGTACCCCGCGACCAGACCACCGGTGAGACAGATCTGGAGCGCGCCGAAACCCTGATCCCCAGCTGGGTGATCGTGGAATTCTGATGAGCGGCCATCGCTTATGCATGCCGGTTCGCAATGAATGCACGGTTACAACGACCGCAAGGTCAGCTTGAACGCTCGGTCAGCATGAACGCCATTACCAGACTCGATGTGCTGGACCTGGAAGACACCATCGCCCGCTACGGTATCGGCGAACTGGTGAGCTACCGACCGGCCGCCAACGGCATCGAGAACTCCAACTATTTCCTCCGCACCCTCACCCGGGGCCGCGAACGGGAGTTTGTGCTCACCGTGCTGGAGCAGGCTTCCAATGCGGGTACTGCGTTCGTTCCTCTGTTAGATCTGTGTATCGAATCCGGACTGCCTGTCCCCGGCATACTGCGCAATCTGGCCGGTGAGCCCTTCGAAGTCTTCGAGCATAAGCCGGTGGTGCTCGCCCCTCGACTGCCCGGGCGCCACGTCTACAACCCGACCCTGCGCCAGGTCGAAGCCCTGGCACGCTTCATCGGGCGATTTCATGTCGCGACCGCAGGATGGTCCCAGACAGTACCCGCTCATCCCCGCAGAACCGACTGGCTCAAACACCACGCCCAGCTCACCCGGGGTTATCTGCCCTATCTGTCGTCCAGGCTGCTGGATGAGACGGTCAAGGAGGTGACCTCACTGCTTGCACGCCACGATGTTCAGTCCCTGCCGAAAGGCGTCATCCATGCAGACCTGTTCCGCGACAACGTGCTCTTCAACGAGCGGGGCTTGAGTGGTGTGCTGGATTTTCACCACGCATCGGAAGGATTTCTGCTCTATGACCTGGCAGTGGCCGCCAACGACTGGTGCACGGACGCCAGCGGTCTGCTCGATGAAGAGCGCACCCTGCGCCTCATCCGCACCTACCACCAGATCCGACCCCTGTCCCGTGCGGAGCTGTGTTTCTTCTCCGCCTTCGCCCTCTACGCCGCCCTCGCGTTCTGGCTGTCCCGTCTTGCGGTCGCCGCCAGACGCGATGAAACCGGCGCCGTGCGTTTCAACAATCCGGAAGAGTTCCAGCGCATCGTGCAGCAGCATCGCGCCCACTTTCTCTATCTGGACGAGCGCATGCTCGAAGCCTGATTTCGCCGCCTGTTGAGCGGTCTGTTATCAGAGCTGTTAGAGAGGCTGGGGTGGAGAGGGGGGTGTGACGGACCTACGCTCGGGCCCTCCGGGCTACCCTCCGTTGACGGACTTGCCTCGCGTGAGGCACGCGAGTCAATCCGTCGCCCTCGGCCTCGCTCCACGGTCCGTCACACCCCCCACTCCACCCCACCTTCGCGATCGATCCGAGACAGGCGGTCGGGGCAGCGACGACATGAGCGTTTCGGAAGTCGAGCAGGACCCACAGTCAATCGATCCCCCCTGCGCCAGCCAGACACACAGACACGAAACTCGGAAAGATTTACCTGGCGTGGGTGAGAACCCGTGTCCCCGGGCCGTGTAGCGAGGCCGAGTACGGCGTTTTGACTCGTGTTCCTACGCGAGGCAAAACGCCACACGAGGGCACAGCGGAGCTGCCGAGCGAGGCCCGGGGACACGGGTTCTCACCCGCGCCCTGATCAACCTCATTCCGAAATTCTGAGCTGAGATTAAAAGCGCGCCTGCAACGACCGAAAGGTCGCCAGCACATTCTCCGCCGTCTGGGGATATTTGATGAAACCGTGGTAATGACCACGGGGATTGATGATCACGATGTTGGCCGAGTGATCCACATCATAGCTGTCGGTCAGCACTTCTCCTGCCTCATCGCGTCGAGGCACCTTGGCGAACGCCACATTGACCTGATCGGCGAAAACAGCCAGCGCCTGGGGCTCGCCCCGCACACCGAGGAAGTCGGCGGAGAAGGCGCTTACATAGCGGCCGAGGGTTTCGGCGTCGTCCCGTTCCGGATCGACCGAGACCAGCACACCCTGGAACAGGCCCGCCAGCTCCGCATCCGCTGCAGCCAGCGTCCGATAAGCCTGGCCCATGACCGCCATAGTGGTGGGGCATATGTCCGGGCAGTTGGTAAAACCGAAGAAGGCAAACGTCCAGCGTCCCTGCAGATCGTCCAGATCAAATGCCGCACCGGTGTGCGTGTTCAGCTCGAAGGGCGTGATCTCCCGCGGCCTGGGCAGGATGAAGGTGCCCACCGCACGCAGCTCTTCTTCGGTCAGGGTGGGGGTGCGGGTCACACTGTTGACAAACAGCCCCACCACCACCGCGATGAAGAAAATGCACAGCGCAACCGTGGTGCGGACAGGTGTCACGTGCCGGACGCGGTCCCGACAAATCCGGTACCGATGCCGGCCACAACCAGGTAGTGATCCACCAGCAGCAGGGTAAAGAGTGCGATCAGGTAAACGATCGAGTACTTGAAGGTTTCCATCGGTGCGGCCGGATTGCGGTTGCGCAGCAGCACCACCGCCCAGTAGATGAACCCGGCACCCAGCGCCAGGGCACCCGCCAGATAGAGCAGCCCGCTCATGCCGATCACGAAGGGCAGCAGACTGCCGGCGAGGAGAATCAGTGTGTACAGAAAGATCTGCAGGCGCGTGTGCGACTCGCCGTGTGTGACCGGCAGCATGGGTACACCGGCGGATGCGTAGTCCGCCTTGCGGTCCAGCGCCAGCGCCCAGAAGTGCGGCGGGGTCCAGGCGAAGATGATGAGCACCAGCAGCAGCGCACCGGGCTCGATGCTGTTGCTCACCGCCGCCCAGCCAAACAGCGGCGGCGCGGCGCCGAACAGGCCACCGATCACGATGTTCTGGGGTGTGGCTCGCTTCAGAAAGAGGGTATAGATCAGGCCATAACCCACCCAGGAGGCCAGGTTCAGCCAGGCAGTCAGGGGATTGACCAGAAAATACAGCATCGCCATGCCCGAGACGCCAAGCAGGGCGGAAAACGCGACGCCCTGAAGGAGATCCACCCGGCCCGTGGCGACAGGACGGGCCCGGGTCCGGTCCATGCGGGAGTCTATCTCGGCATCCGCAATGTGGTTCACCACCGCGGCGGATCCTGCCACCAGCCCGATGCCGGTCAGGCCGAACACCAGCACCGGCCAGGGCACCATGCCCGGCACCGCCAGAAACATTCCGACCAGTGCGCAGAGCAGCATCAGCAGCACCACGCGGGGCTTGGTCATTTCCAGATAATCGCGCCAGCCGGCGCGGCTGATGGTCAGTTCACTCACTTTTTTCGCTGGGGTGGTTTGTGCGGGCCGCTAGTCTACGCAAGGCGGCCTCAGGTTTCATCCAATCTGGGACAGCTTGAGCAGACGTTTCAGATCTTCCAGCACCGGCTTCCCGGCATCGGCAAGGGGATACCAGAACACCAGATTACCGATCGGATCCACCACATAGACGCCCGTCTTCAGTGCCTCCAGATTGCCCTGCAGGTGCCGCAGTTTCGGAAATTCCGCCAGTACCCCGGGCGCTGGCGAGCCCTGCTGAGTAACCAGACCCCGCTGCACCCGGGCAGCATCCTTGGCCAGCAGCACGTGCAGCTGACGCAGCTGCAGCACCGCATCGGCACAGCCGCTGTCGCAGGATTCCCGGGCCACCACCCACAGCCACCAGGTTTCACCCGTGCTGAGCACCTGGCCTTCCGAATCTTCCAGCTGCAGCTCGGCCAGGGTCAGTGCGGGCTGCACGAATTCGCCATGGTTCACCGTGCCCCAGACACCGCCACTGCGCGCACCGTAAAACAGCGCCGATGCGCCAGCCAGAGTTAATCCGGCAATACCGAACAGGGCCACCAGCTGCAGCCGGTTGCGTCGTTTCAAACCTTCATCCATCTTTTCTGAATCCAAATATCAGATAACCGATTGCCAGAGCCGCACTGAGCCCCAGCCACTGCGCAGCGTAGCCGAGGTGTTTTGCCGGCGTCACCACCAGCTCCAGCCTGGCTGGCACGAAGACACCCGGTGAGCCCCGCTCGAGTCGCACCTCCAGCGGCGTGGTGCGCTCGATCAGGCCGGCCATCCGCGTCACATCGAGGCGCTGCACCCGCTTCGGCCAGTGCTCCGGCCAGTCGTCGGGTTTCAGCAGCGGTGGCAGACCGAGTTCCGGCCAGATCACGCCGACAATACTCACCCGACCCTCAGGGACGGTAACGCCCGGCAGCCGCTCTCGGGATTGTGGTGCTGGCACCCAGCCACGATTGATCAGCCAGCGCCGGTCATCCTCCGTCTCAAACACACCAACCACCTGATAGCCAACCTGGCCGTCCTGAATCTGATTGTCGATGAGGAAGTAGCGCACCGGATCATAACGGCCGTCGAGGCGAACCCTCAGGAAGTCCCCCTCCGCGCCTTCGAGGGCAGCCGCTGCAGGCACAACGGGCATCTCGCCGAGGCGCTGGTAGTAGCGATCCTCATACACACGTTTCTCGTCTGCCCGATCGAGCTGCCACAGACCCAGACTCAGCACCAGTGGCAGCATGAGCACCGTGAACAGCGTCATTTTCCAACCCGGATGCCAGCGCCTGCTCATGACACGAGTCCTGCTCAGTCCGGGACGGGCTCCACAGGCGCCGTCTCCCCGGGTGCGGCTTCCGGATGCCGCTCGGCATGCCAGGGTGCATTACTGCCCAGACGCAGCTGGCCGGAGTAGAAGCCGTAGAAGATCGTACCGAGCAGCGCTGCCGCCAGGGTAATGCGCACGCCGAGCGCATGCAGGGTGCGGCGGGAGTCAGGCTTCCCGGTGTCCTTGAACAGAAACACCAGTCCGCTGAACAGACTCACCAGCACCCCGATGAGCAGCACGACGATGATGGTCTTCAGCAGCAACAGGCCCGATCCTCACCCGGTATAGCCCGGATTTCAGCAGGCGCCTCCTGGAAGCGCCCCGTAGAAAGTAAAAGGCGGGCTCCATGGCCCGCCTCCTGTTCGATGTGCGAGTTCCACGGGCCCTCGGCCGTGGAAGAGACCGCTACATCACATAGACGAAGATAAACAGGCACACCCACACCACATCCACGAAGTGCCAGTACCAGGATGCGGATTCGAACCCGAAACAGTCCTCGGGTTCAAAATGCCCTTTGAACGCCCGCAGCAGCTGAATCAGCAGGATGAATGTCCCGAGGGTGACGTGGAAGCCGTGGAAGCCCGTGAGAATGAAGAAGGTGGATCCGTAAATGCCGCTCGAAAGGGTAAGTCCGAGCTCGTTGTAGGCGTGGATGTATTCTTCCGCCTGCAGGGCAAGGAACATCACTCCGAGCAGCACCGTCAGTCCCAGCCAGCCCAGCAGCTTGCCGCGCGCTCTGTCTTTGATCGCCGTGTGGGCGAAGTGCACGGTCACGCTGGAGGACAGCAGAATCACCGTGTTCCAGAAGGGCAGATAGGACGCCCAGCTCAACACACCGGGTGCCGCCATACTCTCGTGTGGATTGGCGAACCGACTCGGATCCGGATTGTTGACCACCGGCCATTCCGGCGTGAACTCCGGCCACAGGTAGTCTCCCGTGAGGCCCTTGTCACCTTCGCCACCGAGCCAGGACACGGCAAATTCCCGCGCATAAAAAAGCGCGCCAAAGAAGGCGGCAAAGAACATCACTTCAGAGAATATGAACCAGCCCATGCCCCAGACATAAGAGCGCTTGAGCTGGGCATTGGCCAGGCCCTGATGATTTTCTTCAATGACCTTCGCGAACCAGTAGAAAAGCACAACGCCGAGAATCGCTCCGCCAATATACATCGGCGCAACACTGCCAGGTTCACCCGCCTTGATGGCGTTGAGCCAGAAGCCCAGGCCGCCGAGCAGACAGGCCACTCCCGCCGCTACACCAATCGGATACCAGCCGTTATGGGGAATGTAGTAGACCGATTGATCGCTCTGACTAGCCATTGGATGTGTCTCCAGTTCTCTGCAATTCTTTTTTCATGCGTCCTGTCTGTATCGTCTCAGGCGCTGTTCTATCTGTGTTCCGCAATCAGTCGCCGTTGTTGCCACTGCCCGGGAGCGCAGCCTGCCCGGAGAGCTCAGTCACATCGAAGAGTGCATAACTCAGCGAGATCGACTGCACCGACTTCGGCAGGCTGGCATCCACCACAAAGCGCATCGGCATCTCCATCACCTCGCCGGGTTCGAGCACCTGGGAGTTGAAGCAGAAGCATTCCGTCTTGTGAAAATAATCGGTTGCCGAAAGCGGTACCAGAGAGGGCACAGCCTGGCCCACCATGCGCCGGCTGGTCGTGTTCTTCACATAGAACATGGCTTCGTTGAGTTCGCCCGGGTGCACGCGCACCCCGCCTTTCTCGGACCAGAATTCCCAGGGCATTCCGCCATTGGCATTGGTGATGAAATTCACCTTCACCAGCCGGTTGCGATCGATACGTGTTTCGGCCGCATCGAAGGCATAGGCGCCGCCCGTGCGGCCACCAAGTCCGGTGATATCGCACAACAGGTCATACAACGGCACCAGCGCAAACCCGAAGGCGGACATGCCGACCACGATCAGGCACAGCTTCGCGACTGTACGCCTGATCGGTACACCCGCCTGGGTGTTCTGACTCTTCATGTCCTGCCGTGTATCCATCTATGCCCGGACCCGCCTTACGAGTGCGCCTCTGCATCGGTGATCTTCGGCGGGTGGGTGAAGCTGTGATAGGGCGCCGGTGAGGGAATCGTCCACTCCAGGCCGTGTGCACCTTCCCAGACCCGATCCGTGGCCGGCCTGCCGCTGCGGATGGCCTTGATCACCACATAAAGGAAGAACACCTGGGAGAAGCCGAAGATGTAGGCGCCGATCGACGACACCATATTGAAATCGGCGAACTGCAGCGCGTAGTCGGGTATCCGCCGCGGCATGCCGGCCAGGCCCGAGAAGTGCTGTGGAAAGAAGGTGACGTTCACACCGATGAAAGACAGCCAGAAGTGCAGCTTGCCCAGTGTCTCGTCGTAATAGCGTCCACACCACTTCGGCAGCCAGTAGTACACGGCAGCGATGATCGAAAACAGCGCGCCCGGCACCAGCACGTAGTGGAAGTGCGCGACCACAAAGTAGGTGTCGTGATACTGATAGTCGACAGGCGTGATGGCGAGCATCAGCCCGGAGAATCCACCGATGGTGAAAAGCACCACGAAGGCGATCGCAAACAGCATGGGGGTTTCGAACGTCATCGAACCTCGCCACATGGTCGAGACCCAGTTGAATACCTTCACTCCGGTGGGCACCGCAATCAGCATGGTCGAGTACATGAAGAACAGCTGACCGGCCAGCGGCATACCCACGGTGAACATGTGGTGCGCCCACACGATGAAGGAAAGGAAAGCGATACTGGCCGTGGCGTAGACCATCGAGTCGTAACCAAACAGCGGTTTACGCGAGAAGGTCGGAATGATCTGGGACACCACGCCGAACGCCGGCAGAATCATGATGTACACCTCGGGATGCCCGAAAAACCAGAAGATGTGCTGGAACATTACCGGGTCGCCACCACCCGCGGCATTGAAGAAGCTGGTGCCGAAGTGGATGTCGAACAGCATCATGGTGACCGCACCGGCGAGGACCGGCATCACTGCCAGCAGCAGGTAGGCGGTGATCAGCCAGGTCCACACGAACAGCGGCATCTTCATCAGGGTCATGCCCGGGGCGCGCATGTTCAGAATGGTGGCGATGATGTTGATCGATCCCATGATCGATGAGGCACCCATCATGTGCACACCGAAGATGAAGAAGGTCACCGTCTCCGGCGCATAGGTTGTGGACAGCGGTGCATAAAAGGTCCAGCCGAAGTTCGGGCCGCCGCCTTCCATGAACAGGGTGGAAATCAGCAGCGCGAAGGCGAAGGGCAGGATCCAGAAAGACAGGTTGTTCATGCGCGGCAGCGCCATATCCGGCGCGCCCACCATCATCGGCACCAGCCAGTTCGCCAGGCCCACAAAGCCGGGCATGATTGCGCCGAACACCATGATCAGGCCATGGTTGGTCGTCATCTGGTTGAAGAATTCCGGCTGCACGAACTGCAGGCCAGGCTGGAACAGTTCAGCGCGGATGATCAGCGCCATCACCCCACCGATGAGGAACATGGTGAAGCTGAACCACAGATACAGCGTGCCGATGTCCTTATGGTTGGTGGTGAACAGCCAGCGCGCCAGACCTTTGGCAGGTCCGTGATCGTGGTGATCATCGTGGGAATCGTGGTGTGTCTCTACGACTTCGCTCATTGCTCGTCCGCCTTCTGCTTACTGTTGCCCGGACATGAATTCGATCACGTCCCGGGGTTGGGTAATGTCACCGGTGCTGTTGGTCCAGGCATGACGCTCGTAATGGGTGACCGCCGCAATCTGCGCGGCATCGAGCTGTCGGCCGAAAGCCTGCATTGCGGTGCCCGTCTTACCATTGACGATGATGTCCAGGTGCGCATCACGCGGACCGATGGCGATCGCGCTGCCGTCGAGCGCCGGGAACACCGGGGGAATGCCTTTGCCGTTTGCCTGGTGGCAGGAGGCACAGAAAGTCGCATAGACCTGCTCTCCCTGCACCATCAGTTCTTCTTCAGTGAAGGTTTTCGACAGGGCTTCCTTACGGACCTGCTCGGCGCTCACCTGCTGTGCATACCAGGCGTCGTACTCCGCCTGAGGCAGCGCCTCCACGACAATGGGCATGAACCCGTGGTCCTTGCCGCACAGCTCGGTGCACTGACCGCGATAGATGCCCGGTTCCGGCACGATGGTCCAGAGTTCGTTCAGCATGCCCGGCACTGCATCACGCTTGATGCCGAAGTCCGGCACCCACCAGGCGTGGATCACATCTTCAGCGGTGATCAGAAACCGCACCTTGCGGTCCACCGGAATGCGCAGCGGGTTGTCCACCTCCAGCAGGTAGTACTCGCCCTTGGCCTGACGGTTATCGATTTCGTCTCTCGGGGTGGACAGGTTGGAGAAGAAACCGAAAGTGCTGTTGAAGTCCTCGTCCAGGTACTTGTACTGCCACTTCCACTGATAGCCGCGCACTTCGACCACCATGTCTTCACCGCCGGTGTCGTACATGGCAACCAGAGTCTGCGTAGCCGGCCAGGCGCACATGATGAGAATAAGGGTGGGAATGAGCGTCCAGCCGATTTCCAGCCTCGTGCTCTCGTGGAACTGCGCCGCGACGTGTCCGGCGGATTTCCGATGGTGGATGACCGACCAGAACATGGCGCCGAACACTACGATGCCAATCACCACGCAGATCCAGAAAAGGAACATATGCAGGTCATACACTGAGTTGCTGATCTCGGTGACGCCACGACGCATGTTCAGCTCGTCTGCCACCGCGCCAAACGCCAGCGTGGCAAGCACACCTGCGAGACCCCACCGGGTCATCTGCCTTGTTTTTCTCACTTCGGTCTTCACCTCGGTCTTCACCTATATACCTGTGTGCTTCTCTCAGGCACCTTATATCAGGTCCCTTTTGTCGGGCCACTTTTCCTGAGCCGACTCAGTCTTTACTCAAACGCCTGAACCGAAAGGTCCGGGCGGGTGAGCTGCCCTGTCATACCTGTCGGAAGCAGAGTTTGAGAAACAGGAGGAAAAGCCCGCCGTTCGCCTGCCAGCGAGATTTTCCTTCTGCCATCGCAATCTTTGAGCCCGATCCCCGATCCCCGATCCCCGATCCCCGATTACAAGTCGACTTCCACACCGCGGGCTCGACGGTGGTTTGTCCCGGTCCGTATTGCTCAGATCCTGTTGTGTATCTGCTCTATCGCCGATGCTGCGGCGAATCTATCACCGCTGCTGTGGCTCGAAACCGAACCTCGACTCGCTGCGCCTGGCTCCTGCTATCCCCGGGTAGCCCGCTGAACCGGCGGCGGCAATTATACTGTGGCGCATCAATAACACAACAAAACCCAACGGAACTACTAGGTTTTCAAGGTGTTAGCCAGATACCTCGCGATCCGACCTCAGCCCCGCCGCGGATCGATGATGCGCACCGGATCTGCAGGTGTGGCGGGATCTTCAGCCGGCCGTTTCAGCCCACCGTCGAGGCGGGTTCGCGGCGCGCCGGCCCCCGCCACCGGCTTCTCATCGATAAACCCACAGTTCACGCAGCGACGGTATTCCTTCCCGGGTCCACGCCCGGCGGAGGATCGCCCGGCGGACGCGTCGTCGGCACCGGGGTCCGCCGGTTCCACAGGGTGCAGCGTCTCCACCACCAGGCGATCCGTTTCGCCGCACTCGGGACACACCGCTCCTGCAATGAAGCGCCTGCGGCTCAAGTTGATCCATCCTCTCTCAGTGCAGTCAGCACGGGCCCGGTTTCCGGGCGCACACCCCGCCACAGCTCGAAAGCCAGCGCTGCCTGTTCCACCAGCATGCCCAGCCCATCGACCGCGACACGGGCCCCGGCCCTCCGAGCCCAGCGGCAGAAAGCCGTCTCAGCGCCATAAACCATGTCGTAGCAGAGGGCACCCCTGGCCAGCGCCGGGTCAATGGCCGGTGCCTGATCATCGAGACCGGCAGAGCTTGCGTTGATGACCAGATCAAAGGCACCCGAAGGCGCTTCCAGACCACCGCCGGAAACTTCCAGACCCGGTATCTGAGCGCTCAGTGCCGCAGCGATCTGTCCGGCGCGCTCCGGGGTCCGATTGGCAATCACCAGCCGGCTGGCCAGCGCCCTGGCCAGCGGCCGGGCCACACCCCGGGCCGCGCCACCGGCACCCAGCAGCAGAATGTTCAGTTTCACCCCGGACCTGACATGGCGTCCAAGGTCGGCGACCAGCCCCGGACCGTCGGTGTTGAAGCCCTCCAACGCTCCGCCCGGGAGCAGTCGTATCGTATTCACCGCGCCTGCAAAGCGCGCGTCTTCGTCCAGTTCGTCCACCCAGGCCGCAGCTTCGAGCTTGAACGGCACGGTTACATTCAGGCCCCGGCCACCGGCTGCGAAAAACCCAGCTGCCGCTTCCCGAAAGCCATCCAGCGGTGCGAGCAGACGGTCGTACTGCAGGCGCTGGCCGGTCTGCTCTGCGAACAGGCTGTGAATGCGCGGCGACAGGGAATGGCCGATCGGGTTGCCGATTACCGCGTAGCGGTCTGTCCCGGGTGTTGCCATCAGTGCCGGACCGCGCCTGCAGATTCCCGCAGGGTGGCACCTTCCGGGGTGCGGATTGCACTGGGTCCCCGCAATCCCAGCACCTCGCCCGGAAGCATGTAGTCGACGGCAGGTTCGGATCGGCTGGCGAAGCGCAGTGCCTGCCAGCGATTACCCGCAGGCTTCTGTCCGCCCGCATTGGCGGAAGTGGAAACCAGGGGGCCGCCGAAGCCCGCAGCCAGCGCGCGCGCCTGGGGATGACCCGGTACCCGCACCGCGACCGTTTCGTGTTCACCTGTGATCCACGCCGGGAACCGCTGTTGCGGCAGAATCCAGGTTACGGCGCCGGGCCAGGTGGCTTCGATCCGCGTGCGCGAAGCCGGGTCGACCAGCAACAGCTCCGGCTCGAAACAGTCGGCTGTGGACCCGATCAGAATCAGTCCCTTGTTGACGGGGCGTCGCTTGATCGCCAGCAGGCGCGTAACAGCGCGCGCATTGAAGGGGTCGCAGGCGAGACCCCATACGCCTTCTGTAGCGTGGAGCACGATGCCGCCCGATCGCAGAACGCGCACCGCCACTGTAATGTGCCAGCCACCCGCCGTGCAGGCAGGACCGGTCCCGGCAGGCATCGGACCTGGGGCGGCGGCGCTGGACGGATGCGCGCTCACAGTTCCTTTTGCAGCGCCTCGTTCTGCTCCGCGATCTTCTGCTGATTTGCCTCCCGGTCGGCGATCAGCCGTTTGCCCAGCGCTGCATCCGACAGCGCCAGCATCTGGGCGGCCAGATAACCCGCATTCTTCGCTCCAGCCTTACCCACGGCAACCGTGGCCACCGGGATACCGCCGGGCATCTGCACGGTGGACAACAGTGCATCGAATCCCGCCAGTGGGCCGGCGTCGATCGGCACACCAATCACGGGCCGGGTGGTGTGCGCGGCAACTGCGCCGGCCAGGTGCGCGGCCATGCCTGCGCCGCAGATGAACACAGCACAGTCTCTGCTTACCGCATCGGCAACATAGGCTGCCGTCTGTGCAGGCGTGCGATGTGCAGAGCTGACCCGAACTTCATAGCGGATGCCGAGGCTCTCCAGCACTTCGCTGGCACTGCGCATGGTGGGCCAGTCGTTTTTCGATCCCATCAGAATGGCGACAAAACTCATACTTACTCCAGGTCGGATGTCTTTCAGGCGTCTACCGGAACGACGGTGTGCCTCACCGGGCGACTCAGGAAGGCCGGCGAATATACCCCTCACCGCTGCGAGCGACAAACCCCTCAAGCTCGAGCTCGGTGATCGCCACAGCAATCTCCTGGGTGGCCAGATTCAGGCGGGCGCCGAGCTGGTCGGTGTCCAGCGGACCGGGACCGAGCAGCTCGAGGATGCGCTGTGCGTTCCTGCTCAGCGCGGCCCTGATACCGTCTTCGAAACGCTCCGGTATCTGGTCGCTGATCAGCCCCAGAGCATCGAAGACATCCGCCGCACTTTCCACCAGCGCAGCACCCTGACGCAGCAGCCGGTGACAACCCGCATTGCCATTCAGCCCTGCCGCACCCGGTACCGCCATCACTTCCCGACCCTGCTCGAGGGCACAACGCGCAGTAATCAGCGAACCGCTGCGCAGCGAAGCCTCCACCACGATGACCCCGGCACTCAGTCCGCTGATGAGGCGGTTGCGTTCAGGAAAGTGGTGCGGCAGCGCGGAGCGCGCCAGCGGGTACTCGCTGAGCAGACCCCCACCTGCCTCCAGTATCCGTCGTGCCAGGCCCAGGTTGGACACCGGCGCGATGCGCTCGAGCCCGCTGCCCAGCACCCCGACAGTAGCACCTTGCGAAATCAGGGCACCGCGATGCGCGGCGCTGTCAATGCCCAGCGCCAGGCCACTGACGATGACAGCACCTCGAGCCGCAAGATCTGCTGCGAGCTGTTGCGCAAACTGCAGACCGTAAGCGCTGGCACGCCGGGTCCCGACGATGGCGATTGCGGGTCTGTTCAACAGCTCGGTGTTGCCCTGGTAGTGGAGAATCAGCGGCGGATCCGGAATGCTGCCGAGGCGCGCCGGATACTCCGGACTGTCCTGAACGAGGAGGGCGACTGCGCTCTGAGCGCAGAGATGCAGCAGATTGTTCACCAGCAACGGACCACGCAGCGGCTGCAGGCGGGACAAAGCCGTCCACGCATCGCCGTGCTCGGCCAGCAGTCGCGCCAGCGCTGCCCGGGACCTCTGTTCTGACAGGATGGCCAACGCAGCCGCCCGACGGTCAGAATCCGCAGCAGCCCGCTTGAGACGGCTCACAGAATACTTAACACCCCGCTGCTCTGAATTCCTGAGGCAGGCGATGTTAAATCCTCTGGTCGAAGGGCGTTGTAAGCCAGGCGCGCGAGGGTGCTGCAGTGCATGCCATGCCGGCATGTGCGTCGGCGCACACGCTGAAAACGGCAGGTAGAGGGGTTACCGTCGAAAACGGTCACCCTCATAAAAGTTGCGGATTAAAAGTTGCGGATTAAGGGTTGCGGATTTCGTCTCCGACTTCCAGAGGTCGCTCGGTGGCCAGAACCAGAGCGTAAGCCAGCTTCTCGAAGGTGCGGAACACCATCATGATCCCGGCACGCTCGCTCGGCAGCTGCACCATCTGTTTCGCGATCCGGTCCCGGGCCAGTTCGCCCTTCTTGTAGATGGCGAACACGTTCCCGACTTTCAGCATTTCCCGCTCACCGCGGTTGATCACCACCACGTCGTACTGACCGACCTGGGTCACACCGCCGAACACCGAAATGATCTCACCCCGGATCGACTGGGAGGGTGCGCTCGGGAAAAAGGTCGAGTCGACCCGGCGCTCTTCGGTCGGCAGTACACGGTCACCAATCTGAACTTCTTCCCGGGTATCACTCATGATCATGGTGGCAATATCCGCCTCCTGACCGACCACCTGACCGAGTCCGATGTAGGTTGCTTCGCGACCCAGCACCTCATTCGTCTGCGGATCGACGTAAAGCGGGCCCCGCCGCACCAGGTTGAAGCTTTCGCTTTCCGGCAGCAGACCGCGGATATAGAGCCGGTCACCGGCGCCCAGAATCAGCCGCTCGCTTTCACCCTGCACGACATAAGGCGCATTCGAGAGTACCTCGGGATCCACAACCCGGTTCTGCACCAGGAATCCCTGAATGGCATCGAGGCGGATGGCCGGGATCGCAGACTCCAGGGGCTCGTAACGGATCTCAGGATGCAGCGTCTCGGTGTCTGAAGGCGTCATGCGCACGGTGCGTCCGGCGTCACCGCGCTCCAGCATGAGTCGAGGCTGACCATCGATATAAACCAGCGCGATGCGGTCACCGGGATAGATGAGATGCGGATTTTCGATCTGGGGATTGTTGCGCCACAGTTCGGGCCACAGCCAGGGCCGCTGCAGAAATTTTCCGGAGATGTCCCAGAGCGTGTCGCCCTTTACCACTGTGTAGACGTCCGGGTGATCGGCCTTGAGATATTGACTCAGATCCCCGGTCGCACTCCATGCCAATGCGGCAATGCTGACAGCCAGACCGAGCAGGACCTGGCGTAAGGTGCGCATCTTCCTCATCGTTGACGTTCCTTTTCTTTTCACGACTGCGAAATCTGCAGCCGGGTAGCTTATCCTTACCGACGAGCCTTCATTCTTCGTTCGCATCCGACTTCATCTGCAGCCGGCAGATGGCGTAAAAGGCGCGCACTCGGTCGAAACCTGAAGAAAAACTTTATAGACTTCACAATCTTAGCAGCCCGAATTAGACCAATACTAGAGATAGATCACACCGATGTGCACCCCGCTGGCACCCTTAACTGAGACTGGCTGAGCATCGCCGATTCATTATGGCCATACTGCAGATTCTCGAATACCCGGATCCCCGCCTGCGCACCAGGGCGAGCGCCGTTGCTCATGTGGATGACGGCCTGCGCGACTTTATCGACAGCCTGTTTGAAACCATGTACGCCGCACCAGGCATCGGCCTCGCAGCCAGTCAGGTGAATGTCCACAAACGCATCATCGTCGTGGATGTCTCGGAAAACCGGGATGAGCCGCACGCTTTCATCAATCCTGAGCTGACCCTGCTCGGGGAGCGGATCGAGACGGAAGAGGGTTGTCTTTCCGTGCCGGGCTTCTATGAACCGGTGATCCGTTCGGAGCGGGTCCGGGTTGAGGCACTGAATCGGGAAGGTGCCCCCATTTCCCTGGAGCTTGACGGGATGCTGGCGGTCTGTGTCCAGCACGAATGCGACCATCTCGAGGGCAAGCTGTTCGTCGACTACCTTTCCAACCTGAAGCGCTCGCGGATTCGCAGGAAGCTCGAAAAGCAGCACAGAGAGCGCGCCTGAGTCTGTGAGTGCCCCACTTCGTCTGGGTTTCGCGGGGACACCGGCATTTGCAGCCACCATTCTTGAGCGACTGCTCGGTGCAGGTTTCCCCGTTCATCTGGTCCTCACCCAGCCGGATCGTCCCACCGGTCGCGGCCGCAAACTCCAGCCCAGTCCCGTCAAGGTGCTGGCCCAGAGTCACAACATCCCGTTGCGGCAGCCGTCGTCTCTGCGGCGTGAATCTCTCGTCGACGACCGCCTCGATGTCCTGATCGTCGCCGCCTATGGTCTGCTGCTTCCCGCACACATTCTCACCGCCCCCCGCCTGGGCTGCGTCAACGTGCACGCCTCGCTGCTGCCCCGCTGGCGCGGCGCGGCTCCGGTGGAGCGCGCCATCATGGCCGGGGATGAGACGACCGGGGTCTGCATCATGAGGATGGATGAAGGGCTGGATACCGGACCGGTCTATGCGCGGGTGGAACTGCCCATCGCTGCGGACATCAGCGGCGGCGAGCTCGAAACCGAGCTGGCAAAGCTGGGTGCGGAGCTGCTGATCGACGTCCTGCCCCGGCTCGAGACCCTGATGCCCCAGCCTCAATCCGAAGTGGGCGCTAACTACGCGCGTAAGCTCAGTCCGGCAGACAGCCGTGTCGACTGGCAGCGCAGTGCCTGGGAAATCGAGCGGCAGATCCGGGCCATGAGGGACCGCGCCCCGGTCACGCTGTTCGGCGTCCGGTCCGACACAATCCGGCCCGCTGAACCGGCAGGCCCGACTCCGGGTGCGAGGCCCGACCGCAACGCGGTGCTGCGCATCCGGCTGCTGGCAGCGGCGGTCCTGGACACTGCGCCACTGGAAACGACGGCGCAGCGCGGGGCACCAGCGGAGACCAGCACATCCGCGCCTGTCGAGCCAGGTACCCTCACAGCCACAGACGGACAGCACATCGACGTACGTTGTGGCAGTGGCCTGCTGCGCATCACCCGGGTACAGCTCGATCGAGGCAAGGGCCGGCCGCTCGACGCCCGCAGTGCCCTCAATGGCTTCGGAGAATACTTTACACCCGGTGCACGCCTACTGGCCGCAGACCCGACGGCGGATACCGGACATGGCGGACGCTAACGAGCGCGCCCAGGCAGCCCGCCTGCTGGAAGCGGTGATCTGCCAGCATCAAACAACCGACCAGTCATTCGGTAACCAGACGGTTACTTCCCTGGTCAGCGAGCTGGTCTACGGCACGCTGCGACACTACTTCTCCCTCACCGAGGCGCTCGACCGCCACCTCAGCCGCCCCTTGAGAAGCAAAGACCAGGACCTGTACTGCCTGATGTTAGTAGGCGCTTACCAACTCAGGCATTTGCGGATTCCGGCCCACGCAGCCGTCCATGCGACGGTCGACGGGTGCCGGACACTGCGCAAACCCTGGGCGGCAAAACTGGTGAACGCAGTGCTCCGGGCGATGGCTGCAGAAGCGTCGGCGGCCGAGCCGGAGTCCGCACAAAACGAACGATCGTTTGAGTTACCCGATTGGCTCAAAGCCCGCCTGGAGGCGGAATATGGCGGTCGCGCCCCGGCCCTCATGGGGGGCCTCCTCAAGCGGGCGCCCATGTGCCTGCGCGTCAATCAGACACGCACAAGTGTCACCGATTACACCACCCGGCTGAACGAAGCAGGGATTGCGCATCGCCCGGGCTGGATGCCCGAAAGTCTGTACCTCGAAGTGCCGGTGCCCGCCAGAAAGCTCCCCGGCCTGGCGTCCGGGGAGGTGAGTATCCAGGATGCCGGGGCGCTGTTTGCCTGTGGTCTCCTCACCAGGCCTCATGCCGCCAACCCCTATGCCCCCGATCTGCAGACCGCCGACCACCGACCGCCGTCAGGCGAAGCACAGGACATCCTCGATGCCTGCGCGGCGCCAGGCGGCAAACTCTTCCATCTCGCAGAGGCATGCCCCGACGCCAGCCTGTGGGGAGTTGAGCTGAGCAGGTCGCGCCTGGAACACCTCCGCACCGAGGCCAGGCGCCTCGGTCACAATCAGGTCAACCTTATCGAAGGAGATGCCACGGAACAGACCTGGTGGCCGGGCCAGGCCTTCGACGCCATTCTCCTCGACGCCCCCTGCAGCGGCACCGGCACCCTGCGCCGTCATCCCGATATCAAAATACTGCTGGCACCCGAACGGCTGACCGAATACGCCGGTCTGCAGAGCGCCCTTCTGCGCAATCTCTGGCAGATGCTCCGACCGGGTGGGGTGCTCGTGTACTGCACCTGTTCACTGCTCGAAGCGGAAAACGATGCAGTGATCGGCGCCTTTCTCGCAGAAACCGCCGATGCTGCGATCGCGCCCTTTGCACTGCCAACCGGAATTCCGACCCGCCACGGCTGGCAGTTACTTCCCGGCATCGAGCCGCCGGCGGCGCCGGCCCTGAGCACGGATGGTTTTTATTACGCCCGCCTCTTCCGTCGGCACAAAGCGGGGTAAGATGCGCCCCCAATGAAAATACTCATCATCGGCGCCGGCAAAGTCGGCGGCACACTGGCTGAAAATCTCGCGAGCGAAAAGTTCGACATCACTTTAGTCGACAGCAATGTGGTCGCCCTTGAAGAGCTGCGCAACAAGATAGATATCCAGACCGTCGCCGGTCATGGCTCCCATCCTGACGTGCTGCGCAGGGCGGGTGCGGACGACGCCGATATGCTGATCGCGGTGACCTCCAGCGACGAGGTCAACATGGTGGCCTGCCAGGTCTGCTACTCGCTGTTCCGCACGCCGACCAAGATCGCCCGTATCCGCTCCACCAGTTATCTCACCCGGGAGGGTTTTTTCAGCAAAGAGCACATGCCCATCGATGTGCTGATCAATCCGGAAGTGGTCGTGACCACCAACATCCGCCAGCTGCTCGAACACCCGGGCGCGCTGCAGGTGCTCGACTTCGCCGATGGCCGTGTGCAGCTGGTTGCTGTGAAGGCCTACTACGGCGGTCCGCTCGTCGGGCAGGAACTCAGCTTCTTAAGAGAGCATGTGCCTAACGTGGAGATGCGGGTCGCCGCAATCTTCCGCCGCGGCAAAGCCCTGATCCCGAAGGGCAACACGGTAATCGAGGCGGACGACGAGGTCTTCTTCATCGCGGCCTCTGAACACATCAATGCGGTGATGGCCGAGCTGCGCCGGGTGGAGCGGCCCTTCAAACGGATCATGATTGCCGGCGGCGGCAATATCGGCACCGCTCTGGCGAAGGCGATCGAGCCCTACTTTTCGGTGAAGGTGCTGGAGCTGAACGCACAGCGCTGCGAAGAACTTGCCGAGATTCTCGACAGCACTGTGGTGTTGAACATGGACGTCACCGACCGGGAGATGCTCCTCGAGGAAAACATCGAACAGTGCGACGCTTTCTGCGCAGTGACCAACGACGACGAGGTCAACATCATGTCGTCGCTGCTCGCCAAGAAACTGGGCGCGCGCCAGGTCATCACCCTGATCGGCAAACCGGCCTATGTGGATCTGGTGCAGGGCGGTGAAATCGATATTGCGATATCGCCCCAGCAGGCAACCACCAGTCAGCTGCTCACCCATGTACGCAAGGCTGACGTGGTGCAGGTGCACAGTCTTCGCCGCGGCGCCGCCGAGGCCCTTGAGGCCATCGCCCACGGCGATCCTAAGAGTTCCAAAGTGGTTGGCCGCGCCCTGCGGGACATCGATCTGCCAGAAGGCTCTTCGATCGGGGCAATCGTGCGCGGCGGCGAAGTGATCATCGGACACGACGATGTGGTGATCGAGTCTGAGGACCACGTGATTCTGTTCCTCACGGACAAAAAGCAGGTGAGCGCAGTCGAAAAACTTTTCCAGGTCGGCCTGACCTTTTTTTAGGCAACCACCCGGGGCGTCATGCATTTCTCTGTCATTCTGCGCATCACCGGCATCCTGCTGATGCTGTTCAGCACCACGCTGGCTTTACCGGTGATCGTCGCCCAGATTTATCAGGAGACCACCACCCCCGCCTTTGCCCTGGCGTTCGCCATCACCCTCTTCACCGGTCTGCTGCTTTCCCTTGCACCCAGGGGCCGGCGCGAGCTGCGCGGGGGTGACGGGTTTCTGATCACCGTGCTGTTCTATCTCGGGATCGGACTGTACGGGGCGCTGCCCTTCTACCTGACGGACTCGGTGCATGCGACCTTCACGGATGCTGCGTTTGAATCTCTGTCGGCACTCACGACCACCGGCGCCACCGTGTTTACCGGTCTGGATGATCTGCCGAAGTCGCTGCTGATATACCGCCAGTTCCTGCAGTGGCTCGGCGGCATGGGCATCATTGTACTGGCAGTCGCCATCCTGCCGATGCTGGGTATCGGTGGCATGCAGTTATACCGGGCGGAGTCTCCCGGCCCGGTCAAAGACGCCAAGCTTACCCCGCGGATTACCGAAACGGCCAAAGCACTGTGGATCCTCTATCTGATCCTCACCACCAGTTGTGCCTTCAGCTACTGGCTGGCCGGGATGTCAGTTTTTGATGCCATCGCCCACAGTTTCTCTACGGTCGCCATCGGCGGTTTCTCGACACACGATGCCAGCATCGGTTATTTCAACAGCGCCGCGGTAGAAGGGGTGGCCATCGTCTTCATGCTTTTTTCCGGCATCAATTTCGGACTGCACTTCATGGCCTTCAACCGGCGCAACCCTGCGCTCTACCTGCGGGATACTGAATCCCGCGTGTACGTCTTTGTTGTCAGCGCAGTGGCCGCCGTAGTCTGCTGGGTGCTGATACAGCATCCCGAGGCCACGGATACTCCTATTCGTTCGGGCCTGTTCCAGGCGGTATCGATCGCCACCACGACCGGATTCACCACCACCAACTTCAGCCTCTGGCCGTCGGTCACGCCCGTACTCCTCATGCTCGCCGCGTTCGCCGGTGGCTGTGCGGGATCAACTGCCGGTGGCTTGAAGATCATCCGGGTGCTGTTGATCTACAAACAGGGGGCGAGGGAGATCAAACGTCTCATCCATCCGAATGGCGTGTTCCCGATAAAGATTGGTGCTCAACGCGTCCCCGGGCGGGTGATCGAAGCCGTGTGGAGCTTCTTTTCGGTTTATGTGCTGGTGTTTCTCACCATGCTCACCCTGCTGATGCTGATTTCCGATCTCGATTTCACCACGGCGTTTTCAGCCATCGCGGCCTGCCTGAATAATCTCGGCCCCGGCCTGGGCAGTGTGGCCCTGCACTACGGTGATCTGTCCGAGCCGGTGAAGTGGCTGCTGGTGTTTGTGATGCTGCTGGGGCGCCTGGAAATATTCACACTGCTGGTGCTGCTTACTCCGGCATTCTGGCGCCGCTGAGCAGGTTCAGTCCGCGTAGAGTCTGGTTGCGCCAGCCGGCAGCCGCTTGAATCTTTTGTACTCCCACTGATACTGCGCGGGATCCTTTCTCACCAGGGTTTCGATGGCCCGGTTCATAGCGGTCACAGAGACGAGCTGGTCTTCTGAATACACCGCCTCATCCACCGGCTCGAAGCACAGTTTGAAGCCGTCCTTTACCCGTCGACACGAACACAGCAGCACCAGCGGTTTCGTGCTCTGAATGAGCCGGTGGGCAAAGGTCATGGTCAGCGCCGGGCGTCCGAAGAAAGGCGCATAGATGCCTGCGCTGGGCGCTGGAACCTGATCCGGGAGCAGCGCCGTGAGCCGACCGGATTTCAGCGCCTGAAAGACGGAGCGCAGTCCCGGGCCATCGATGGGTGCAAGGCTGCCGCCCGTCCGTTCCCTTGTTTTTCTGATCTGTGCATCCAGCGATGCCACCCGCGGCGGATCGTAAAGCGCGGTAAAACCGTAGCGTCCGATGTAGAGGGCTATCATCTCCCAGTTACCGAAGTGCGGGGCCAGCAGCAGCACGCCCTTTTTGATCGCCAGGGACGACTCCAGATACGAAGCGCCTTCGACATCCCTGTAGAGCGTCTCGAGTCTGTCCGGGCTCCAGTGAAAAGTGATGCCGGTCTCGGCCAGCAGACGACCGGTATGGCAGAGACTGGCTTTCGTGAGCCGATCGATTTCTGCATCGCGTAGCGCAGGGAAGCAGTGTTTGAGGTTGGCGCGGGTGACCTTCGCCGGTCGGGTTCTGAACAGCCAGCCGATCTGACCGATGAAGTTGCCAACCGTCACCGTGGCCCGGAACGGCAGTGCGGCCATGATCCGGGTCCAGATGCTCAGCAGCAGCGGGGCTAGAGCAGCCAAGACTTTGCCTCAACAGAGCATCGTTTGTGTGCCGCGCAGTCCACGAGGTGATCGTTCACCATTCCTGCACTCTGCATCAGGGCATAGCAGGTCGTCGGGCCGACAAAGCGAAAACCGGCTTTTTTGAGCGCGCCGGCCATCGCCCTGGATTCGCTGGTTTCCGATGGCACATCGGCCATGCGTTTGTAACGGTTCTGGATGGGTCTGCCATCCACAAAGGACCACAACAGATGCGCGAGTCCGCCGTCGAGCGCCAGCGTGGCCCGGGCGTTGCCGATCATGGCTTCGAGTTTACCCCGGTGACGGATCACCCCGGCGTCGTTCATCCAGCGCTCGAGCGCGGGTGTCCCTGCACTACTCAGCTTTGCGGGCTCAAAATTGAAAAATACCTTCTGCATGTGTGCCCGCTTGCGCAGCACGGTCAGCCAGGACAGCCCGGCCTGCATGCCTTCCAGCACCAGGCGCTCGAACAGCGCCCGCTCGTCGGCGACAGGGACACCCCATTCCTCGTCGTGGTACGAGACATAGAGCGGGTCGTCCCGGCACCATGGGCAGCGTCGGGGGTCGGTTTTGACCATGATCGGAAAGTCCCGTAGATTGCGCCGCGATTGTAACCAACCGCCCACCGAGAATAAGCGAACAATGTCCGATCACGCCAATTCGAATTGGGACCGGGGTGGTCCGGCGCCTCGGCGCCTGATCCTCCTGGATCGGGACGGCGTGATCAACTTCGACTCCCCGGCATTCATCCGCTCCGTCAGCGACTGGCGTCCGATCCCGGGTGCCCTCGAGGCAATTGCCCGGCTGCACCACCGCGGGTTTCAGATCGGTGTCTGCACCAATCAGTCCGGAATCGGCCGGGGTCTGCTTACCGAAGCCACGCTACTGGAGATCCACGCTCGCATTGACCGGGAACTGGCCGCCATGGGAGCCGGTATTCACGCCTGGCGCTATTGCCCGCACCTGCCTGAGGCGGGTTGCAGCTGCCGCAAACCCCGGCCGGGCATGCTCCTGGATCTCATCGCCACTTTCGCTGCGAACGCCGCCGACACCTGCTTTGTGGGAGATTCGCTGCGCGACCTGCAGTCCGCACAGGCCGCCGGCTGCGAGCCGGTTCTGGTACGCACAGGGCACGGACAGGCAGCGGAGGCCGAAGCGCGATCCTCCGGGGTAACACGGATCTACGATGACCTGCAGGCGTTCGCCACCGCGGAGATCGAAGCCCTCGGCAAACCGGCGGACGGACTGCAACATAAATGATGTTGCGCTCCGCCGCCTTTTATCTGGGGTATTCCCTCGCCACCATTGTCTGGGGGGCACTGTCAGTCCTCTTTGCCTGGATACTGCCGTACCGCCAGCGTTTCGCTTTTGTGGTCGGCTGCTGGACCCGCTTTTCGCTCTGGTGGCTGCGCATCACCTGCGGCATCGGACATCAGATCGAAGGTCTGGAGCATCTCCCGACCAACCCCTGTGTGGTGATGTGTCGCCACGAGAGCACCTGGGAGACCCTGTTTCTACAGACGCTGCTGGCCCCCCAGGCCACGCTCATCAAACGCGAACTGCTGTGGATTCCCTTCTTCGGCTGGGCATTCGCCCTGCTCAGGCCCATCGCCATAGACCGCAACAAATCACGTGGTGCGCTGAAGCGGCTGATCCGTTCCGGCCGCGAACGGCTGGACGACAACATCTGGGTGGTGATGTTCCCGGAGGGTACCCGCATGCCACCTGGCAAGACAGGTCGCTTTCAGGTGGGTGGTGCCGCTCTGGCAAGCGCCGCCGGCTCGCCACTGGTGGTGATCGCCCACGATGCGGGCCGGTACTGGCCGGCGCATCGGTTTCTGAAGACCCCAGGCACCATCCGGGTGAAGATCGCACCACCGATTCACAGCGCAGGCCGGGACAGCAAAGCGCTGACCCGGGAGGCAGCCAGCACTACGGAGCGACTAGTAAAAGAGCTTTACAGTGTTGCTGCGGTTGCGCAACGGCATCCTGCACCCGGTCTTAGACGTCCAGGTTGACCACCGACAGCGCGTTCGTTTCGATGAACTCCCGCCTCGGCTCCACCTGGTCACCCATCAGGGTAGTGAACATCTGATCCGCTGCGATCGCGTCATCCACAGTCACCCGCAACATCCGGCGGACTTCCGGATCCATGGTGGTCTTCCAGAGCTGGTCCGGATTCATTTCGCCCAGCCCTTTATAGCGCTGGATGTCCACACCCCTGCGGGCTTCGGTCAGCAGCCAGTCGACCACTTCCCCGAAGCGTGAAACCGGGGTCGATTTGTCACCCCGGCGAATATAGGCGCCCGGGTTCAGGAGGCTGGCCAGACGCTCACTCATCCGGGCGATACCCCGGTATTCGGTGCCGGAAAAGAACGCGTGGCTCAGTGTGATCTGCTCGGTAATACCCCGGATACGCAGCTCGACCCGCGGACAGTAGACCTGACGCTCCGGATCGAGACGAAGATCGACACTCACATTTTCAGCGGCGAGACGGGTTTGTAAGCGCTCGCTCCAGACCTTCATCTGCGCTTCGTCGTGGAGCATTTCCAGGGTGACGGCCGGCATGTCGATCAGGGCCTCGGTGATGCTCAGGGGATAGGCCCGGGACGCCTGCTCGAGCCGCAGCAGCAGCATCCGGTAGTCCTTCGCCAGGGTTTCCAGTTCGGCGCTGGCCATGGGTGTTGCATCCGGGCTGGTATAAAGCTGAGCTTCTTCCAAGGCAGTGGAAAGAAAGTGGCCATTGAGCTCCACATCGTCTTTTACGTAACGCTCCTGCTTGCCTTTCCGGACTTTGTAGAGCGGTGGCTGAGCGATGAAAATGTGTCCGCGCTCGATCAGCTCGGGCATCTGCCGGAAGAAAAAGGTGAGCAGCAGAGTACGGATGTGAGAACCGTCCACATCCGCGTCGGTCATGATGATGACCCTGTGGTAGCGCAGCTTTTCGATCGCGAATTCATCCCGGCCGATGCCGCAACCCAATGCGGTAACCAGATTGCCCACTTCTGCAGAAGAAAGCATCTTGTCGAAACGCGCCTTCTCGACGTTCAGGATCTTGCCGCGCAGCGGCAGGATCGCCTGGGTACGTCGGTCGCGACCCTGCTTGGCAGATCCGCCGGCAGAATCACCCTCCACCAGATAAAGCTCGGAGTGAGCGGGATCTTTTTCCTGACAGTCAGCCAGCTTGCCGGGCAGTCCGGCGATATCCAGTGCGCCTTTGCGCCGGGTCATTTCCCGGGCCTTACGGGCGGCCTCCCGCGCGCGCGCAGCGTCAATCATCTTGCCAACAACCGCCCGAGCATCCTGGGGATGCTCCACCAGATAATCCGAAAAATATTGGGCAAGTTCCTGTTCAACCGCAGTCTTGACCTCACTGGAAACCAGTTTGTCTTTTGTCTGTGAAGAAAATTTCGGATCATGCACCTTGACGCTGACCACAGCGGTCAGACCCTCCCGGGCGTCATCACCGGTGGTAGATACCTGGATCTTCTTCAGCAGCCCCTCCCGCTCGATGTAGCCATTCAGAGTCCGGGTAAGTCCCGCCCGAAAGCCGGCCAGATGGGTACCACCATCGCCCTGGGGGATGTTGTTGGTATAGGCAAACACCTGTTCCTGAAAGGCATCATTCCACTGCATCGCAACTTCCACAGTGATACCGTCTTGCCGCTCGCTGACGAAATGAAAGACCTGGTTCAGCGTGGTCTTTTTACCGTTAAGGTACTCTACAAAGGCCTTTAATCCACCTTCGTAAAGAAACTCTTCTGATTTACCCGTCCGCTCATCTTTCAGGCGTATGCAGACCCCGGAGTTGAGGAAAGCCAATTCCCGCAAGCGCTTTGTCAGAACATCGTAGTGAAACTGGATGTTCTTGAAGGTCTTATCCGAAGGTTTGAAGTAACACTCGGTGCCCCTGTTGCTGGTTTCACCGATTTCAGCGAGGGGCGCTTCCGGCACGCCATCCCGGTAGGTCTGTTCATACACCTTGCCATCCCGGCGTACGGTCAGACGGAACTCTTCAGAAAGGGCGTTGACTACGGAGACACCTACGCCGTGCAGACCACCGGACACTTTGTAGCTGTTGTCATCAAATTTCCCCCCGGCATGCAGGGTGGTCATGATCACCTCGGCGGCGGAAACACCTTCTTCTCCGTGTATGTCTACCGGAATACCGCGGCCGTTGTCCCGGACAGTAACCGCTTCGCCACTGTGAACAATGACATCTACCTGATCACAGTGACCCGCCAGCGCTTCGTCGATGGCGTTGTCCACCAGTTCCTGCACCATGTGGTGCAGCCCGGTGCCATCCTCCGTGTCGCCAATGTACATTCCCGGACGCTTCCGCACCGCATCCAGTCCCTTCAGGACTTTGATGTTTTTTGAGTCGTAGGTCGTATCCTGTGGCATTTAGTCTCCTGTGGGGCGCTCGCCCCGTTCCCTCTGCACCACGCCCTGTTTCACGTGGAACATCCTGAATTCCTGTCCTGACCCAACGTCCGGTGCCTGCGCAGGGGCTTGTGCACCCGTGAACCCAGCCGGAATAGCCGCTTCGACTGCACTGTCCCTGGCCAGCATACGGGGTGGGCCACCATCTGCGGAGAAAAGCGCCGCTAACTGCAGTTCCTGCGGCGGTGGGGTCGTACCCGTCGCCAGAATCTGGGCGCCGGTATCCCTCAACAGTGTGAGCAGCCTGCGGCCGTGATCAATATCCAGCTCCGCGCCCAGGTCATCTATGAGAAATACCGTGCTTCTCTGCTGGGTTTCAGCAAGCAGCGCGGCCTGACTGATCAACAGCGCACTCGCGACGATCTTCGCCTGGCCCCGCGACAGCACACCGGCTACCGCCTTTGTTTCATGGGTCAATACCACATCGGCTCTGTGTGGGCCGGATTGCGTCGCGCCGAATTTTAACTCGCGGCCCAGGCTTTCACCCAACACTTTCTCAAGCCCCGCCTCTTCCGACCAGCCGCAGACGTAATCAACCGTTATCTGCAGGCCCGGTGCAAGTGTCGCCAGAGTCTTATCGAAATGAGGCGACAGACGCTGCAGATAATCCCTGCGCTGCCCGGTAACCGTTTGCGCAAGTTCGACAAACTGACGGGTCCAGGGCGCGAGCCTGTCTGCTGCTGCACCGTCCCGGAGCAATGCGTTGCGCTGCTTGAGTACCCGCAGACACTCACGCAGTGTGATGAGGTAGTCATGTTTCACGTGAAACGTACCCCAATCCAGCCAGCGTCTTCGTTCTCCCGGTGCCCCGAAGACCAGTTCAGCGACATCCGGCAGCATTACCTGTAGTGGGGTCAGTCGCGCAATCTCAGACATGCGCTTCTCCTGGGCGCCATCTATCCGGAGTTCTGTTTTTAACTGGCGGTCTTTCCGCACAGCCAGTGTCACCTCACCCCGCCACTCGTCCAATCCCCGCGCCCGGACGATCAGCTCTTCCGAGCCATGAGAGATCAGGGGCTGGATTTTCGCCGTACGAAAGGATCGCCCTCTGCACAGGATATGCAGGGCTTCGAGCAGCGCCGTCTTCCCGGCGCCGTTGTTGCCACGGAAAAAATTGAGTCCACCGGCCAGCTCGATTGAAACCGACGCGAGATTCCGAACGTTCTGAATGTCGAGGCGCTGGAAACGCACGCGATAGGGTGCGCGCCGACTGGCTAGAGGCGCATGGGCATGACGACGTAAACCGCGTCTTCCTTACCCACGCCTTCAATCAGGGCGCTGCTGTTGGCATCGGAAACGCTGATCTGAATCTGTTCCGTGTGCAGCACAGACAGTACGTCCTGGAGATAACTGACATTGAAGCCGATTTCCACCTTCTCGCCCTGGTAAGCGACAGGCACGATTTCTTCAGCCTCTTCCTGCTCCGGGTTATTCGCCTGGATCGTCAGCTGATCATCCTCAACGATCAGGCGGACGCCGCGATACTTTTCGTTTGAAAGAATCGACGCGCGAATGAACGCCTGCCGGAGCGTCTCACGATCACCGGTGACCGACCGATTGAGATCCCGGGGCAGAACCTTTTCATAGTCAGGAAACTTACCATCTACAAGTTTCGTGGTCAGCTGATAAGCGCCGCGGGAAACCTTCAGGTGATTGGAGCCCAGCTGCAGAACCACCTCGTCATCGCCATCATCCAGCAACCTGCTGAGCTCGAGGACGCCTTTGCGCGGCACGATGGCCTGAACCCGACTGTCCCCCACGCCCTTTCCTTTCAGCGTGCACATCGCAAGCCGATGTCCATCCGTGGCGACCGCCCTCACATGATCCCGGCTGATCTCGAGGAGCATGCCATTGAGAAAATACCGCACGTCCTGCTGAGCCATGGAAAAGCTGACCTGGTCCAGCAAACTGCGGAACTCACCCTGGGTGAGGCGGATTTCGGTATCTCCAGCACCCCCCTCGACCTTCGGAAAATCCTGTGCCGGGAGTGTCGCCAGGGAAAACCGGCTGCGACCGGACCGGACTACCGCACGTTCGCCCCCCACCTCGACCGTGACCTGCGAGCCCTCCGGCAGCGAGCGCCAGATATCACTGAGTTTGCGCGCAGGAATGGTGACCTCACCTTCCTGGGTGATGTTGATTGCACCCGATTCAGTACTGAGCTCGGAGACCAGCTCAACTTCCAGATCCGTGCCGGTCAGGGAGAGCTGCCCATCCCGGGCCACCACTAACAGGTTTGCCAACACCGGCAGAGTCTGGCGGCGTTCGACCACCCCGGTAACCAGCTGCAGGGGACGCAGGAGTGACTCTCGATCGGTGGTGAATTTCATAGCTTACCTATTATCAACGTCGGGTTATCAGCGTCGGGCGTTCCACACCCGGTACGGGGCCCGGGGTTCGTTTTTCCAGGGCTGCAGCGCAAAAACAACCCACCGCCCAGACACCGGGCCCTCGTCGATATCGAGCCCGAACCCCGTCGCTGCCCTCAGTTGGTCAGAAGCCTGTTCAGGTTTTTGTAGTCTTCCGCGATATCCGCATTTGACTCTCTGAGCTCGGCAATCTTCCGACAGGCATGCAGCACCGTCGTATGGTCACGGCCGCCAAAGGCTTCCCCGATCTCAGGAAGCGAGTGATTGGTCACCTCTTTCGCCAGCGCCATCGCAACCTGTCGAGGTCTGGCAATGGTCCGATTTCGACGCTTGGAGAGAATATCGGAAATCTTGATGTTGTAGTACTCGGCAACCGTGCGCTGGATGTTGTCGATACTCACCTGACGATCCTGAATCGCCAGCAGGTCCCGCAGTGCACGCTTGACCTGTTCGATGCTGATGCGGCAACCGGTAAACCTCGCGTTCGCGATGACCCGCCGGAGGGCACCTTCGAGTTCCCGGACATTGGAGCGGATACGCTCCGCAATGAAAAAGGCTACCGAGGGCTCGAGGTCGATCTGCTCGGCCTCCGCCTTCTTCATCAGAATAGCCACCCGGGTCTCGAGCTCCGGTGGTTCAACTTCAACCGTGAGGCCCCAGACGAAACGTGATTTGAGGCGCTCCTCCAGGCCGTCGATCTCCCTGGGATACCGGTCGGAGGTCAACACCATCTGCCGGCCCTGCTCGAGCAGAGCGTTGAATACATGGAAGAATTCTTCCTGTGAGCGCAGCTTCTTGGCGAAAAACTGAATGTCGTCGATGAGCAGCATGTCCACCGACCGATAGTAGGACATGAAATCCGCCATCGTCCCCTGCTTGAGGGCACTGACCATATCCTGCACAAAGCGCTGGGAATGCAGGTAGACGACCTTGGCATCCGGATTGGCCTGTCTGACCGAATTACCGACCGCCTGCATGAGGTGCGTCTTGCCGAGTCCAACGCCGCCATATAGTAGAAGCGGGTTATAGGAACGACCGGCGTTCTGGGCAACCTGAGAAGCTGCCGCTTTCGCCATTTCGTTCGACTTCCCCTCGACAAATGTGCCGAAGGTGAACTCATCATTGAGCTTATGGATACCCTGGCGCTCTGCTACACCGCCGCTGCCATCCGCCCTCACAGGGGACGGTTCCGAGTCGGACCCGGTGTCCGTCGCAGCACCAATTTCCAGATGTACTTCGAGTGACTCACTGGCATCACCCAACTGTGCAAGCAGTTCGGTTATCCGATCAAGGTAGTCCGCCTGAATCTGATTCCGCACATAACGATTTGGCGCCATGATGCGCAGACGATTGTCTTCACGACGCGCCTGCAGCGGTCTGATCCAGGTGTTGTATTGTTGCGAGGATAGCTCATCCTGTAGCCGGTCAAGGCACTTGTGCCAAACGGAACGTCCCACCTAACTCTGCCCCCGAAAGTCATCCGTTCTCTTATTTTTAAGGGTCATTAAACCGTCCGACCCTTCGCTTTTATCAGCGCTCGTACTGCTGAGTCTGCTGTTATTCTCAGTTATTCATTCTGAGTAGTTTCAGTTTAGTCGCTTGCTTCTCTTATTCTTTTTTAGCTCTTATTCTTTTTTCAGCTCTTATTCTTTTTAACTTTCATTTCTTTTTAACTTTCATTTCTTTTTAACTTTCATTTCTTTTTAGCGCTTGTTTTTACTCTTCTTTCTGCTCTTCCACATTCTGTTTTGTCGTCTGCCGGGCAGCTTCGGGCAATCTCATCACCACCAGACCTGCCGGCACACTTAGACGACAAAGCCTTCCCGGTATCGAGCCTCCAGACTATTCGAATTTCCCGGACAGCAGTACTTCGTATTTCAGCTGATTCAAAGAGCTCGGATGGTGCAGAACCCGTCGAGCGCTCAACCCTCTTCTTCCGGGGTCTCGCTCGCTTAAGGCTGTCGTTTCCGATTCGCAGTCATTCTAGCCACGGTGCTGCGCAAATTGCTACGCAATGCTGAGCAATTACCGGCGCTTTTTTTTATCCCGCGCAATATCAGAAACTTAGCAGCCGGCCAGGTACATCTTATGTACCCACAACGCCGGACTACAGTGTGTGCAACCCGCTGGAGAACCTGTGGATAAAATGCGTTTCAAGACGGTTTTCCAGTGGCTATCCGGCCTGCCCGCATTCTATCCACACTCAACCACCGTTACTCAGGCCGGGATGTACACAGTTCCCCCCGGCCACAAGTCGCTCTTACCACTACGGAAACGGGCTTTATCAACAGGTCCGGGCGGCTCAACAAACAACAACCATATATCTCATTTCAAAATAGAAATTATTATTCTTAACTAACTCATCGTCATGTCAGTTCCCCGGTGCAAGGTCCGCGAGGGCCCGGGTCACGCACTGGCCACACCGGCGTTGACAGCCGCCTGCAGCGTTCATACAATCCCGCGCCCTTGTCGAGCCAGACCTTCTTACGACAGAGCGGTCCGGAGCGCGTCAACAGCGGTGACATCATGAAGCGAACCTTTCAGCCGAGTAACATCAAGCGCCTGCGCACCCACGGATTCCGTGCCCGCATGGCCACAAAAAACGGTCAGAAAGTGCTCAACGCCCGCCGTTCCAAGGGTCGCAAGCGCCTCTGCGTCTGAGCCCGGAGGTTTTGCATTGCTGTACCGGCGCTGAGGTCCCATTCCCGGCAGGTCCCCAGTTACAGGATCTCTGAACCCGCGCAGCTGAGGGCACCATCATGGCCACAGCCCCCGCGTTTGCGTTTCCTCCCAGCGCGCGTCTTTTAAAATCTGTCGAATTCGAGCAGGTATTGCGACGAGCGGATATCCGCCTGCGCGATGGACCGTTACGTCTGAACGCGGTTTTCACTAGAATGCACGACGCTCGACTCGGACTGATTGTGGGTAAGAAGGCCATTCCCCGGGCCCACACCCGAAATCGCGTCAAGCGTATCGTGCGCAACCGGTTTCGGTGCTGCAGGAGCACGCTGGGGCCTGTGGACGTGGTGGTACAGGTCGTCGGACCCGTAACACCTGCCCAGCTGCATCGGCATCTGGACCATCTGTTTGATGAACTGGAAGGCAGATGCAGGTCGGCGGCTGACACTGGGCGGCTGCCGGGGCAGCCCGGCTCAGATGATTGAAATGGAGAAATTGGGCGGACTATGAGACTGACGCATCTGCCAGCGCTGCTCGCCAGGGTGGTAATCCGCACCTATCAGGTGGTGTTGAGTCCTTTCATCGGCAATCAGTGCCGGTTTCATCCCACCTGCTCTCATTATGCGCTCGAGGCGATCGAACACTATGGTGCCGTTCGCGGGAGCTGGATGGCGCTGCGGCGTATCGGTCGCTGTCACCCGTTCAATCCCGGCGGTATGGATCCGGTGCCCCCTCGTGACTCCGGCAACCAGACCTCCCCGGGCAGGCCTCATCCGCTTACAGGAAAAAACAGCATGCACACACAGGCCCGGCACAGTGACGAAAAGACCCGCAGCCCTTCAACCGTGAGCCCGGGTTGATGGAGGGGTTGAAGTCCATGTTACCCACTGAGATCCAGAGAATCGTACTGCTCATCGGTCTGGCCGCGACCGGCTATCTGATGATCCTCGCCTGGAATGATGACTATGTGCAGAATCGTCCGGCCGCCAGCTATTCGAGCGCGCCAGACCCGCAGGCCGACAGTGCCGGCACAGATCAGCCCCTGGCAGACGCCGCACCCGTCGAGACCCCTTCCACTCAACTCACTGATGTTCCCGACGCTTCCCTGATCAGTGCGGGCGAGTCCAGCGCTCAGCCAGGGGTGCCGGTTGCAGAGGTCAGTGTCGATCGGCTTGTCAAAGTACAGACCCCCGAGCTGAACCTGTGGATCGATCGACGCGGTGGTGATGTGGTGAGGGTCGAGCTGCCGGCGTTCCCCATCTCCATCGACGAGCCGGACGTGCCCTATCTGCTGCTCGACAACGGTCAGGGACGCACTTATGTCGCCCAGAGTGGCCTGATCGGCGCAGACGGCATCGATGCCGGCAATGGCCGGCCATTGTATTCCTCAGCGTCTTCGACCTATCAGACGACTGGCACCGAGCCTTTGTCTGTCGTATTGCGGGCCGTCGTCGACGGTCAGGACGTGACCAAGACCTATCGCTTCACACCGGGCACCTATCTGGTAGATGTTTCCTACCAGGTGGTCAACCAGCTGGACAGGCCCATTCAGGCCAGCCTGTTTGCCCAGATCAAGCGGGATGACGGCGAAGCTTATGGTGAGTCCTCCTTCGCACTGGGCCCAAAACCCTATTTAGGCGGTGCGCTCACCACCAACGAAGAGCGTTACGAAAAACTCCACTTCGACGATCTGGAGGATGAGCAGTTCCGGCAGTCCGTAAATGGGGGTTGGATCGCCTTTCTGCAGCACTACTTCCTGAGCGCCTGGATTGCTGAACCTGACCAGACCAACACTTACTACGGCCAGAAGCGCAGCGATAACACTTATGTGTTCGGCTTTACCGCACCGCTGAAGACGGTCGCTCCAGGCGGTACCGGTATCTGGAAGGCCCAGTTCTATGCCGGCCCCAAGGATCAGAAGCAGCTCGAACTGATCTCGCCGAATCTCAATCTCACAATCGACTACGGCTTTCTGTGGTGGCTGGCGGTACCGCTGTTTTATGTGCTCGACTGGTTCCACGGATTTGCGGGGAACTGGGGAGTTGCGATCATTCTCCTCACCGTGCTCGTCAAAGCCATCCTCTATCCGCTGAGCGCAGCCAGTTACAGATCGATGGCCAACATGCGCCGGGTTGCGCCCCAGATGAAGCGACTGCAGGAGCGCTTCGCGGACGACCGGCAGAAGCTCTCTACGGAAATGATGGCACTGTACAAAAAGGAGCAGGTCAATCCGCTCGGGGGGTGTCTGCCGATGCTGCTGCCCATGCCGATTTTCATTGCCCTTTACTGGGTTCTGTTCGAAAGCGTGGAACTCCGGCAGGCACCTTTTGCACTGTGGATCAACGACCTGGCGGCCATGGACCCCTACTTTGTGCTGCCTCTGCTTATGGGTGCCAGCATGTACGTGACCCAGATGTTGAGCCCCGCGGTGGGTGACCCGATGCAGGTCCGCATGATGAAACTCATGCCGGTGATGTTCACGGTTCTCTTCCTCTTCTTCCCCGCAGGCCTCGTCCTCTACTGGCTGGTGAACAACGTTCTCAGCGTTGCCCAGCAGTGGTATGTGATCCGCCAGACCGAGCGTGCCACAGCCGCGAAAACCTGAGTCGGATCCGCCGATCCGTCAGACTCTGTCCACTGATACCATTGCAGCGGTTGCTACCGCTGCCGGTCAGGCGGGTGTGGGCATCGTGCGGGTCTCCGGTCCCGCCGCGCGCAATATTGGAGCAATGCTCAGTGGTGCGCCGCTGCAGCCGCGCCGGGTGACCTTCCGCACCTTTTCCAGTCCTGCAACCGGCGAGCCGGTGGACTCCGGGTTGCTGCTGTTTTTCGAAGGCCCGGCCTCCTTCACCGGAGAGGACGTGGTGGAGTTCCAGGGTCATGGCGGACCCGTAGTTCTGCAGATGCTGCTCGATGAGATCCTGGCCTCTGGTGCACGCATGGCCCGCCCTGGAGAGTTTACCGAACGGGCGTTTCTCAACGGCAAGCTTGACCTCGCCCAGGCTGAAGCGGTTGCTGATCTGATAGCCGGTGCCTCGGTGGCGGCAGTGCGGGGCGCCAGGCGCTCCCTGGCCGGTGAATTTTCTGCCGCCGTGCACAACATTGACCGTCAGGTGGTCGAGTTGCGCATGTATGTGGAAGCGGCCATCGACTTTCCCGACGAAGACATCGACCTTCTGGCCGATGGCCAGGTGGCTGCGCGAATCTCCACCATCCGTGCTGAGCTCGAGCGGCTGCGGGCCGCATCGGCCCAGGGCGTTCTGCTGCGCGAGGGCATCAGCCTTGCGCTGATCGGCGCGCCCAATGTCGGTAAATCGAGTCTGCTCAACCGTCTGGCCGGCGAGGCCCGGGCCATTGTGACCGATATTCCCGGCACAACCCGGGATCTGATCCGGGTGGATCTGGTGCTCGACGGTCTGCCTGTGGAACTGGTGGATACCGCCGGACTGCGCGAAGCGGGCGATGCGGTGGAACAGGAAGGCGTCCGGCGGGCCGTCGCTGCGGCACGGCAGGCGGATGTGGTGGTGTGGGTGCGGACGCCGGACGCCGTTGTCCGGCCGGTGGATGTGGTGCCGGGCGACACAGGCTCAACCGAATGGTCGTTCGATTCTTTACTGACGGATATCGAACCGGGCCGGCTGATCCGGGTGTTGAACAAGGTGGACCTTCTGCCGGTCGAGACGGCCATCGCAGCCGGGAACGACGTTGCGGTATCGGCGCTGACCGGCGCGGGGCTCGAGGCGCTCAAGCAGATGATCCGGGAGCGGGTGGGTTTCATGCCAACCGAGGGCACCTTCACCGCGAGAGCCCGACACCTCCACGCTCTGGATCGGGCTATGCAGGGGCTGGACCGGTCAGTCGAACTCTCCCGTGACGCGGTGCCCGGGGAGATCGTGGCGGAAGAACTCAAGCTGGTGCATGCAGCGCTCGGGGAGATCGTCGGGCAGATGACGAGCGATGCACTGCTCGGTGAGATCTTTTCGCGCTTCTGTATCGGCAAGTAGTAAAGAGTATACTCGCGCCCCCGAAAATCAGGCGTTTACGGGCTGAAAGTGAACACTGCAGAGGATTTCCCGGACAGTTTCGATGTGATCGTGATCGGCGCCGGCCATGCCGGATGCGAAGCCGCGATGGCGTCCGCGCGGCAGGGCGCGCGCACGCTGCTGCTTACCCAGTCACTGGAAACCATCGGCCAGATGTCCTGTAACCCCGCCATCGGCGGCATCGGCAAGAGCCATCTGGTGCGGGAGATCGATGCCCTGGACGGCATTATGGCGAAAGCCGCCGACAGGGCAGGCATTCAGTTCCGCATCCTCAATTCGAGTAAAGGACCGGCCGTGCGGGCGACCCGCGCCCAGGCGGATCGGCAGCTCTATCGTCAGGCCGTACAGACCCTGCTCGCGGAGCAGGACAACCTGCGCATATTTCAACAGTCGGTGGTGGACCTGATTCTCAAAGGGGATCGTGTGACCGGTGTCGTCACCCAGATGGGCCTGCGCTTTCATGCCGCCGCAGTGGTGCTCACCACCGGGACCTTCCTCGGCGGTCGGATTCACATCGGCCTCGAGAACCATCCCGGCGGCCGGGCGGGCGATGCCCCGTCCAATGCTCTCGCAGAAAAACTTCGGGCGCTGCCCCTGCGCGTGGACCGACTGAAAACCGGCACGCCACCGCGCATCGATGGTCGAACCGTCGACTTCAGCGTGCTGCAGACTCAACCCGGGGATGAGCCGACCCCGATGATGTCCTTTCTGCACGAGGCGGAAGGCACCGCGGACGGTCAGCTGTCGCCGGTACAGCTGAGTGGCCAACCCTCACCGGATTCGGATTCATCCCGGCACGAGCTGCGCCGGCCCCGTCAGGTGCCTTGTTACATCACCCACACCAACGCGGCCACACACAGAATCATTCTGGGTGCGCTCGATCGCTCTCCGCTCTACACCGGAGTGATTGAAGGGGTCGGGCCACGCTATTGTCCGAGCATCGAAGACAAGGTCGTGCGTTTTGCCGATCGGGTACAGCATCAGGTGTTTGTCGAGCCCGAGGGGCTCAACACCCCGGAGCTCTATCCGAACGGCATTTCGACCAGTCTCCCCTTTGATATTCAGCTCGCGCTGGTGCGCAGCATCGCAGGCTTCGAAAACGCCCACATCACCCGCCCGGGTTACGCGATTGAATACGACTTCTTCGACCCTCGGGATCTGCAGTACTCACTGGAGACCAGGGTACTGGGCGGGTTGTTTTTTGCAGGCCAGATCAATGGCACCACGGGATACGAGGAAGCGGCCGCCCAGGGTCTGCTGGCTGGCCTCAATGCTGCCCGGCAGGTTGCAGGACGTGCGCCCTGGTGTCCGGGCAGAGACGAAGCCTATCTGGGTGTCCTGGTCGACGATCTGATCAACATGGGCACCAACGAGCCTTACCGCATGTTTACCTCCCGGGCGGAATTCCGACTGCGTCTGCGGGAAGACAATGCAGATCAGCGCCTCACCCCTACAGGCAGAGAGCTCGGCATAGTCGGCGACCGGCGCTGGCAGGCGTTTTCCCGCAAGCGCGATGCGCTCAGTGCGGCCGGCAAAGCGCTGGCGGCGGTGCACGTCAACCCCGGCACCCGGCTGGCCCAGGCCCTCGAACAGGCAAGCGGCGAACGCTTCACCCGGGAAACTCCGCTGGTTGCCTTTCTGCGGCGCCCCGGGGTGAGCCTGGAAGCCCTGAGTCAGACCCTGACAGACTGCGGAATTGCCGGTCTGGACGGTGCAGGGTCTGTGCTCGGTCAGCTCGATATCGAGACCAAATACGCAGGCTATATCCTTCGCCAGGACGAAGAGATCGCCAAAATCCGTCGTCACGAGGGCATAGCCCTCTCCCCTGAGATGGATTATCAGGCAGTCTCGGGGCTGTCTTCCGAACTCAGGGAAAAACTCAAGGCTGTCCGGCCCGAAACGCTGGCCAGGGCGTCCCGCATTCCCGGAATGACCCCTGCGGCACTTTCTCTGCTGCTGGTCCATGCCAGAAAAACCGCAGGCACCGGACCCCAGGTCGGTGGATCGCCGCCCCTCGACCTTGCGGACACGGCGCCCTAGTGGCCGGTCGTGCAGAACCGCCGGGTGGCATCGTTGCAGCCGCTGCCCGGCTCGGGGTCGCACTGGACGCCCACCAGGCTGAGCAGCTGGAAAGCTTCGTGGATCTCCTCGGGCGCTGGAATGCGCGCTTCAACCTGCTGTCACGCCAGGATATGGAGCGTATCTGGAGCCGCCATGTGCTCGACAGCCTGAGCCTGCTGCCCCTGTTGCCTCCCCCGCCCCGGAGCAGAGTGCTCGATGTGGGTAGTGGCGCCGGCCTGCCCGGCCTGCCGCTGGCTGTTGCCAGTCCTGAGCGTACCTTTCTCCTTGTGGATCGCAATCAGCGCAAGACGCGCTTCCTCGAACTGGCCGTTCACACCCTTGGACTCGTCAACGTGCGCTGTGTCTGCGGTGATGTTGCCGGGCTTTCCGGGGAGGAGCGCTTTGATGTCATCGTGTCCCGGGCGGTCGCGCAGCCTGCGCAGCTGTGGGCCTGGTGCGGACATCTGCTCGCCGAGGGCGGCAGACTCGTGCTGATGACGGGGGCCGGTGGACACCCCGCCAGGGAAGCTGCCGAACCGGACCCATCCGGGCAGCCGGAAGCGCGGTCAGCGATCCCGCTGACGGGCGCGCACATCGAAGCGCGCTGTGAGATAGAGATCCCGGGGCTTGATCGCCCCCACGAAGTGACCATCATCCGTGCAGGGGAGATTGCACAGACTACAGGGAGACCCGAGTGCCGGATGTCATAGCCGTTGCGAATCAGAAGGGTGGGGTCGGCAAGACCACCACCAGCGTCAATCTCGCAGCTTCCCTGGCGCTCTCCGGCAGCCGGGTGTTGCTGGTGGATCTCGATCCACAGGGCAACGCGACCATGGGCTCGGGGGTTGATAAGTCGGAGCTGGAGAACAGCACCTACGACTGGCTGATCGACGGGGTTGGCCTGGCCGATGTCGTGCAGCGATGTCCGGGCGGGTTTTCAGTGGTGCCTTCCAATACCGACCTGACCGCCGCCGAGGTCAGCCTGCTGCGGATGGAGCGTCGCGAGTACCGGTTGCGCGAGCGTCTCGAAGAAGCGGTCGCTTTCGACTTCGTGATCATCGATTGCCCGCCTTCGTTGAACATATTGACGCTCAACGGACTGATTGCCGCACACAGCGTGCTCATTCCCATGCAATGCGAGTATTACGCGCTCGAGGGGCTCACCGCCCTGCTCGAGACCATCGAGGGTGTGAAGGCTGCCGCCAACCCCGACCTGCGCATAGAGGGCTTGTTACGAACGATGTATGATCCGCGCAACAGCCTGACCCGGGATGTGTCTCGACAGCTGATCGAATATTTCGGCGATCGGGTGTTCCGCACAGTGATCCCCCGCAATGTCAGACTGGCCGAAGCACCCAGCCACGGCCTGCCGGTAATCCTCTATGATCGGCTGTCCCGGGGTGCGGTAGCCTATATGGCGCTGGCTGGTGAGATTAAGCGCAAGCACACACCGGAGTTCAACAGGGCACCGCAGTCACGTGCCGCAACCTCCACCACAAAGGACAGTGCAGACAAGGGTGAGTAAGAAGCGTTTGGGACGAGGACTGGACGCATTGCTGTCCGTGAACAGGTCGGCGTCTGAAGAGACGCCGGTGAGCCCGGTTGCCGGTGAAGACCAGGCCGCAAGGCCCGACCAGCTCCAGCACCTGGCTATTGAGAGCGTGGTCCGTGGCCGCTATCAGCCGCGCCGCACGTTTGACGAAGACAGCCTGGCAGAGCTTGCCGCCTCGATCCGCAGCCAGGGGCTGATGCAACCGGTGGTGGTGCGTGCCCGACCCCAGGGGGGCTTTGAGCTGATCGCCGGCGAGCGGCGCTGGCGGGCGGCCCAGATTGCCGGCCTTACCCGGATACCCGCTCTGATTCGGGAGGTAACCGACGAGCAGGCCTCGGCGATGGCCCTCATCGAGAACATTCAGCGTGAAGACCTCAATCCCCTCGAAGAAGCCGGCGCGCTCGAGCGGCTGAAGGACGAGTTCGGCCTGACGCAACAGCAGGTCGCCGATGCGGTCGGCAAATCCCGGGTGGCAGTGACCAACCTGCTGCGTCTGCTGCATCTGGCCGCTCCAGTCCGGGAAATGCTGCTCTCTGGTGCCATAGAGATGGGTCATGCCCGGGCCCTGCTGTCGCTGGAACCGCTGGACCAGGAGCGGCTGGCCAGAGAGGTATCCGCACGCCAGCTGTCGGTGCGTGCGACAGAGGCCCTGGTACGGCAGAAGCTGGCGCCCGTTTCCAGGGTGCCGAAACGCGCACCAGGCAAAGACGCGGATACCCGTCGTCTCGAGCGGGACGTGAGCGAGCGTATCGGGGCGCCGGTGTCCATAGACCATGATGCCAACGGCCGCGGCAAGGTGGTGATCGGCTACAGCACCCTCGATGAACTCGAAGGCATACTGCGCCATCTGCGCTGAGGAGCCGGCTACCCAAGGACGCGGGCCCGGCAGGTGAGCACCTGTCAGCCCTCCGCAGCTAAATAAGCCGGCCACGCGCCGCTTTTCATTGAATGCCGGATAGGGGCTCCCTATAATACGCGCCGCTTTTCCGCAGGCTCGTCGAGTGTCGTTGCCCTACAGAATCGTGACGCTGCAGCTGCTGGCTGCGGTGACGGCAGCGGCAGGACTGCTGATCTGGGACGGTTCGCAGGCGTTTGCTGCGCTTCTGGCTGGGGTCGTGTGTCTGATACCGGGTGGGTTTTTTGCCTGGCGGGCCGATGTTGAGCGCTCGCCGGCGAAGCTGTTGAAGCAGGGTGTGTTTAAATTCGCCCTCACGATTGTGTTGCTTGCACTGGCTATCGCCCTGTTCAAACCGGCGGCGGCAGGTTTTTTCGGCACATTCGCACTGCTGCAGGCCATGTACGTGGTGGGCCCGCTGCTTGCACCGATTGCCGGAAGGCACTGACGGAGCAGCGAGCGCGCTGAGGCAGGATTTTCCCGCAACTACACGCGGGGTAATTGCCGGGTTCGGGTGAAAGAGTAGAAAGAGAGTGACGAAAGTGACAGGTAACAGATTGAGCATCAGGATCCAGCGAGGCAGTCATGGCTGACGCAAGCGAAAATTCTGCGGAATATATCCAGCATCACCTGACCAACCTCACCTATGGTCAGCTGCCCGACGGAACCTGGGGCTTTGCCCACAGCGCCCAGGAAGCGGCAGCGATGGGATTCAACTCCATCAATGTGGACTCCATGTTCTGGTCGATCACCACCGGGCTGGTGTTTTTCTTCGTTTTTTACGGCGCAGCCCGCAAGGCGACCGCCGGCGTACCTGCCGGCATGCAGAACTTCGTGGAATGGATTGTCGACTTCATCGACGACACCACACGCAGCATCTTCAACTACTCGAACTCCCTGATTGCCCCCATGGCGCTGACCATATTCGTGTGGGTCTGGCTGATGAATTTCATGGACCTGATTCCGGTCGACTGGATACCCGGTCTGGCTGCCGCCGCGGGCATCCATTATATGAAGGTGGTGCCGAGTACCGATCCGAATGTCACCATGGCAATGGCATTCAGTGTTTTCGTCATGATTCTGTTCTTCAGCATTAAAGAGAAAGGCCTCGGCGGATTCCTCGGCGAACTGGCCTTCCACCCCTTTCCGAAATTTCTCGCCCCGATCAACCTGATCCTCGAAGGTGTCACGCTCATCGCCAAGCCGCTTTCACTGGGCCTGCGGCTGTTCGGCAACATGTACGCCGGTGAAATGATCTTTGTGCTCATCGCCCTGATGTTCGGCGGTGGTCTGATTTTTGGTGTGATGGGCGGCGTGATGCAGTGGGGGTGGGCGATGTTCCACGTGCTGATCATCTCCCTGCAGGCCTTTATTTTCGCGGTGCTCACGGTGGTGTATCTCGCGCAAGCCCACGACGTGCCGGAAGAGCACTGACGGGACAACGGGCGCCATACGCCCACATCGGGTGGATCAAGCCCGGACTTTGAATCGAAAACAGCAACTCGAAACTTGGAGTAAACATGGAACTAGCAGTTCTTCTTTATGTAGCTGGCGGACTCATGATGGGTCTTGGTGCGGTTGGCGCAGCCATCGGTGTGGGCGTGCTCGGTGGAAAATTCCTCGAGGGTGTTGCCCGTCAGCCCGAACTGCTGCCGATGCTGCGCGTTCAGCTTTTCATCGTGCTGGGTCTGGTCGACGCGGTGCCCATGATTGCCGTTGGTATCGGCCTGTACGTGATCTTCGCGGTAGGCGGTTAACTGACAACGACCGCGCAACACTCACTACCTCGGAGGTAAGGGCATGAATATCAACTGGACGTTCTGGGGCCAGTCGATCACGTTCATCGTGTTCGTTTGGGCCTGCTGGAAATTCATCTGGCCACCGCTCATCAATGCGATGCGCGAACGCCAGCAGATGATCGCCGATGGTCTGGCGTCCGCGGAGCGTGCGGCCAAGGATCTGGCGCTCGCCCAGGAGCGCGCGACCGATCAGATGAAAGAGGCCAAGGAACAGGCAGCAGCGCTGATCGACGATGCCCGTCGTCGCGCTCTGCAGATGATCGAAGAAGCGAAAAACGATGCCCGGGAAGAAGGCGAGCGGGTCAAGGAAGCCGCTCGTGCGGAAATTCAGCAGGAGCTCAATCGCGCCAAGGAAACCCTGAGAGTGCAGGTGGCATCCCTGGTGGTCAACGGCGCTGAGCGCGTGCTTGGTGAGAGTATCGACGCAGGCAAGCACAGCCGTCTGCTCGATGAGCTGGCCGGTCAACTTTGAGAGCGGGTTAGAAGATGGCTGAATTAGCGACACTGGCACGACCCTACGCGAATGCGGTGTTCGATATGGCGAGACAGTCTGGTGATCTCGATCGCTGGTCCCGCACGCTGGGCTTTCTGGCCGCCGCCGCCGCTCACCCCCAGATGCAGAGTTATCTCGAAGCACCCGGCCTGCCGGAGGAAGCGAAAGCCACCCGACTGTCGGATGTCTGCGGTGATGAAATTCAACCCTCGGCGGTGAAGTTTCTCCAGGTGCTGGCCCACAACAAGCGGCTGTCGCTGCTGGCGGAAATTCGCGAGCAGTTCGAAAGCCTGCGTGCGCAGGAGCAGCAGACCCTCGACGTGGAAGTCACCAGCGCGTTCGAGCTGTCGGCGGCCGAGTCCGACAAACTCAAGGCAGCGCTGCACACCCGCTTCAAGCGGGAGGTCAGCATGACGAGCAAGGTGGATGCCAGCCTGCTCGGCGGCGCGGTGATTCGGGCTGGAGATACGGTGATAGACGGGTCGGTGCGCGGCAAGCTGCGCAAACTCGCAGAGTCCATTCAGCGGACGTGATCGGATACCAGGTCCCGGCAAAAGAAGATGAGCCGGGCGCAGGAAATTTGAGGAATCGAAAATGCAGCAACTGAATCCTTCTGAAATCAGCGACATCATCCGCAGCCGGATCGAGAGTCTCGATGTTGGCGCGAGCGCGCAGAATGAAGGAACCATCGTCAGCGTATCCGACGGTATTGTCCGCATTCACGGGCTCGCCGAAGCACAGTACGGCGAGATGATCGAGTTCACCGGCGGCCTCTACGGCATGGCCCTGAACCTCGAGCGGGACTCGGTCGGTGTGGTGGTGCTCGGGGACTACCTCGGGCTTTCTGAAGGTATGACAGCCCGCTGCACGGGCCGCATTCTCGAAGTGCCCGTTGGACGCGAGCTCCTCGGCCGTGTAGTGGACGCACTCGGCAATCCCATCGACGGCAAAGGTCCGCTCAATGCCAGCGGTACCGCGCCGATTGAAAAAGTGGCACCCGGTGTGATCGAACGGCAGTCGGTGGACCAGCCGGTGCAGATCGGACTCAAGTGTATCGACTCCATGGTGCCGATCGGCCGTGGCCAGCGCGAGCTCATCATCGGCGACCGTCAGATCGGTAAGACGGCGGTGGCCATCGACGCCATCATCAACCAGAAAGACAGCGGTATTAAGTGCGTGTACGTGGCCATCGGTCAGAAGATGTCCACCATCGCCAATGTGGTGCGCACACTGGAAGAGTACGGCGCGATGGAAAACACCATCGTGGTTGCTGCCAGTGCGGCGGATCCGGCTCCCATGCAGTTCATCGCCCCTTACTCCGGCTGCAGCATGGGTGAGTTCTTCCGCGACAGTGGCGAAGACGCCCTGATCATTTACGACGACCTTACCAAGCAGGCCTGGGCCTACCGCCAGATCTCCCTGCTGCTGCGTCGTCCGCCGGGTCGCGAAGCCTATCCCGGAGACGTGTTCTATCTGCATTCCCGACTGCTCGAGCGTGCGGCACGTGTGAACGCCGACTATGTGGAGAAGATGACGGGTGGCAAGGTGAAGGGTAAGACCGGTTCCCTGACCGCGCTGCCGATCATCGAAACCCAGGCGGGTGATGTGTCCGCCTTCGTCCCCACTAACGTGATCTCGATCACCGATGGACAGATCTTCCTGGAGATCGAACGCTTCAACTCGGGTATCCGCCCGGCGATGAGCCCCGGAATTTCGGTTTCCCGGGTGGGCAGTTCCGCCCAGGTTCCTTTCATGAAGAAGATCTCCGGCGGTATCAAGCTGGCGCTCGCCCAGTATCGGGAACTGGCCGCTTTCTCTCAGTTTGCGTCGGACCTTGATGACGCAACACGCCGGCAGCTCGAGCATGGCCGCCGGGTCGAAGAACTGATGAAGCAGACACAGTACAAGCCGATGAGTGTCGCCGAGCAGGGGGTGGTGCTGTTTGCCGCCAACCAGGGTTACCTGGAGGAAGTACCGGTAGACAAGGTGCTCGATTACGAACGCGATCTGCTCGCTTATATGAATTCGGAGCACGCTGACTTCATGCGCGCCACCAACGAAACCGGTGCGTACAACGACGACGTGGTGGCCCAGATGCGCGAAGCGCTGGACGCCTTCAAGAAGACCCAGAGCTACTAACCCACCGGAATCGGGAAGCGTTATGGCCGTTGGCAGAGAGATCAAGAAGAAGATCAACAGCGTGGAGAACACGCAGAAGATCACCAGTGCCATGGAAATGGTGGCGGCGAGCAAGATGCGGCGCACCCAGGAGCGCATGCGTCACGGCAAGCCCTACTCCGAAAAGATCCGCCAGGTGATTGGTCACCTGGCCCATGCGAATCCGGAATACAAACACGTCTATATGACCGATCGTGAAGTCAGGCGCATCGGTTACCTGGTGGTGTCGTCGGATAAAGGCCTGTGTGGTGGTCTGAACGTCAACCTCTTCCGCGCACTGCTGCGGGACATCTCCGAATGGGGCAAGAAAGGGGTCGAGGCCGAGCTCGGACTGATCGGCAATAAAGCCGATCGCTTCTTCCGTTCCATTGGCGGCAATGTGCGCGCAACGATCAACAACGTCGGCGAGAATCCGACCCTTTCTGATCTGATCGGCGGTATCAAGGTGATGCTGGATGCGTTCTCCGCAGGCGACATCGACCGGCTGTACATAATCAGCAACGATTTCGTCAACACCATGACCCAGGCGCCAACCATCCGGCAACTGCTGCCCCTGGCACCCGAAGACAACACCGAGTATCGCCATCGCTGGGATTACATCTACGAACCGGACGCGCGCCAGCTCGTGGAAGAGCTGCTGACCCGATTCATCGAGTCCCAGGTCTATCAGGCGGTGGTTGAAAACACCGCCTGCGAACAGGCGGCAAAGATGATCGCGATGAAGAACGCCACAGACAATGCGGAAAAACTCATCGACGAACTGACCCTGGTCTACAACAACGCGCGCCAGGCGGCGATCACCCAGGAGATCGCCGAAATCGTTGGAGGCGCCGCGGCGGTTTGATTGCCGGAGGCAATCAAACAAAAGACAGATAGCGCGGCGGTTTGATCGCCAGGGGCGATCAAACAAAAAGTAAAAAGAGCGGCGGTTTGATTGCCGATGGCAATCAAATGGAAGACGAAGAGCGTAGCGGGCTGCGCAAGGCAACAATGAGCCTGCGAGCGCCCGCGGCGGTTTGATTGCCAAAGGCAATCAAACAAAAAGACAACAGACAGATCTGGAATTAAGAGGCGAACCTGATTATGAGCAGTGGCAAAATCGTACAAATCATCGGCGCTGTGATCGACGTGGAGTTCCCGCGTGAATCGGTCCCGAAAGTTTATGATGCGCTCACCGTATCGACCACGGGACTGACCCTGGAAGTGCAGCAGCAGCTTGGCGACGGCGTGGTTCGCTCCATCGCCATGGGTTCGTCCGACGGCCTGTCACGCGGACTCGAGGTTGTGAACACTCAACATCCGATCATGGTACCTGTGGGCAAAGAAACCCTCGGTCGCATCATGAACGTGCTGGGCGATCCCATCGACGAAAAGGGCCCGATCAACGAAACCCAGCGCATGCCCATTCACCGCAAAGCGCCCAAGTACGAAGATCAGCGCGGTGGCAATGAGATTCTGGAAACAGGTATCAAGGTGATCGACCTGATCTGCCCCTTCGCCAAGGGCGGTAAGGTCGGCCTGTTCGGCGGTGCCGGCGTGGGTAAGACGGTGACCATGCTCGAGCTGATCCGCAACATCGCCACCGAGCACTCGGGACTGTCCGTGTTCGCCGGTGTCGGAGAGCGTACCCGGGAAGGCAACGACTTCTACTACGAAATGGAAGAATCCGGCGTGCTCGACAAGATCTCCCTGGTGTTCGGTCAGATGAACGAGCCGCCGGGTAACCGCCTGCGGGTCGCGCTCACCGGTCTCACCATGGCCGAAAATTTCCGGGACGAAGGCCGCGACGTGCTGCTGTTCGTGGACAACATCTATCGCTATACCCTGGCGGGTACCGAAGTATCCGCGCTGCTCGGCCGGATGCCCTCCGCGGTAGGCTATCAGCCCACCCTCGCCGAAGAGATGGGCGTACTGCAGGAACGCATCACCACCACCCGGGAAGGTTCGATCACCTCGGTGCAGGCGGTATACGTACCTGCGGACGACCTCACCGACCCGTCTCCGGCCACCACTTTCGCGCACCTTGATTCGACAGTGACCCTGTCCCGGGCGATTACCGACCTGGGAATCTATCCCGCGGTGGATCCGCTGGACTCGACCAGCCGCCAGCTCGATCCGCTGGTCGTCGGTCAGCAGCATTACGAAGTGGCCCGGGGTGTGCAGCAGGTCCTGCAGCGCTATCAGGAACTGCGCGACATCATCGCGATTCTGGGTATGGACGAACTCTCCGAAGAAGACAAGCAGCTCGTGTACCGGGCACGGAAGATTCAGAAGTTCTTCTCCCAGTCCTTCTTCGTGGCAGAGGCCTTCACCGGTAACCCGGGGGTTTATGTTTCCCGGGACGACACGGTGCGCAGCTTCAAAGCGATTCTCGACGGTGAATACGACCATCTGCCGGAAGATGCCTTCTACATGGTGGGCACCATCGAAGCCGCCGTCGAAAAGGCGAAGACCCTCAAGCGCTAGGCGCGATAGAAGGAACAACAATGGCCATGACCATCCATTGCGACATCGTCAGCGCCGAGCAGGAGATCTTCTCCGGCCGGGTGACGATGGTCAGTGCCACCGGCACCATTGGCGAACTCGGCATCATGCCGGGTCACGCACCGCTGCTCACCGGCATCCGGCCGGGTCCGGTGCGCCTGAAGAAGGACGATGGTGAAGAAGAGGTGTTCTACGCCTCGGGCGGCTTCCTCGAGGTTCAGCCCGGCGTGGTCACCATCCTCGCTGATACCGCGCTGCGCGCGGACGATATCGATGAGGCTGCAGCCGTCGAGGCACAGGCTGCCGCGGAGCGGATGCTCCACGAGCAGACCGCGGAGTTCGAGTTCTCGGCGGTGGCCACCATGCTGGCGGAAGCCATGGCCCAGCAGCGCACCCTCGCGGAATTGAAGAAGCGCAAGCGCTGAGTCAGGCAGCAAGGCCAGGCCGGCCGGTGCTGGCAGGCCAATTCCGGCTCGCTTCTGCCGGCGGTGCTTACAAACAGGGGTGACACTGGTCGCCCCTTTTCGATTGAGCACTCTCTATAATCCGGACGTCCTACCCACATACCGCAGGGACCGCGGGGCTCCTCCATGACCCAATTAGACAAACAAGCAGACAGTTCCCTCGAAGTGGTCGTGCTGGCCGCTGGTCAGGGAACCCGCATGCGCTCGAGCCTGCCGAAAGTTCTGCATCCTCTGGCCGGACGCCCGATGCTGGCGCATGTGCTGGCAACAGTCGGCGAGCTGCAACCTGCCCGAGTGCACGTGGTGGTTGGCCATGGTTCCGGGCGGGTGCGCGAAACCATCGGAAACGCGGTCAACTGGGTGGAGCAGGCCGAGCAGAAAGGCACCGGTCATGCCGTCGCTCAGGCACTGCCATATATAGAAGACGCCGCAACGGTGCTGGTGGTGTATGGGGACGTGCCGCTGGTCAGCGCGGCGACACTGACAGCCTGTGTGGCGGCTGCTGCCAGTGGTGCTCTCGGGCTGGTCACCGCCCATTTCGATGATCCGGCAGAGCTGGGTCGAATCCTTCGGGATAGCGCGGGACGCATTCAGGCCATAGTCGAATACAAAGATGCCAGCGCGGATCAGCGCGGTATCCACGAAATCAATTCGGGCATCCTCGCCCTCAATGCTCAAGCCCTGCGTGAGCTGCTCGCGAAAATTGAGCCGAAGAACGCCCAGGCCGAGTTTTACCTGACCGATCTGATCACTCTGGCGCACGAACACCAGATCGAAGTGAAGGGACTGCTGGCCGCCTCCCAGGTGGAAGTCACCGGAGTGAACGACCGGGTGCAGCTTGCCCTGCTGGAGCGCAGCTACCAGCAGCAGCAGGCACAGAAACTGATGCGCTGCGGCGTCACCATCGCCGATCCGTTCCGGCTGGATATCCGCGGGGTGGTGGTGGCCGGAGAAGATTGCACCATCGATGTGAACGTGGTCTTCGAAGGCAGCGTGCGACTTGGTCGGGGCGTATATATCGGTCCCGGTGCGGTCATCCGTGACAGTGAGCTGGGAGATGGTGTGCGGGTCGAAGCGCATACCCTGGTGGATGGCGCGACGGTAGACGCGAATTGTTCCCTCGGCCCATTCGCACGGATCCGCCCCGGCACTGTGCTGGGCGAAGGCGTGAAAATCGGTAACTTCGTGGAAACCAAGAAGGCCAGGCTCGGTCGCGGCACCAAGGCCAGCCATCTCACCTACCTGGGCGATGCGAACATCGGCGAAGACTGCAACATCGGCGCCGGCACCGTGACCTGCAACTATGATGGCATTGAAAAGCACCAGACAGATATCGGAGACCGGGTCTTCGTCGGGACCAACAGCACCCTGGTGGCGCCGATCGAAATCGCCACGGATGCCTTTGTGGCCGCGGGATCGACCGTCACTTCGAAAGTAGCAGAAGGTGAGCTTGCAGTGGGCCGAACCAGGCAGCGAAATATCAAAGGCTGGGTGCGTCCCGATCAGCGTGCTCCGGAAAAAAACAGGAAAACGGACGAGGAGTAGGGACTATGTGTGGCATCGTCGGTGCGGTAGCCGAGCGCGAAGTTCCGGCGATTCTGCTTGCCGGTCTCCAGCGGCTCGAGTACCGGGGCTACGATTCCGCCGGAGTGGCGGTCATTCCGGAGGACCATGGACGCATCGATCTGCGCAAGCGTACCGGTAAGGTCAAGGAGTTGTGTGACGAGCTCACGGCCCGACCACTGACCGGTCATATCGGTATCGCCCACACCCGCTGGGCCACTCATGGTGTGCCGACGGAGATCAATGCCCACCCGCATATCTCAAATGATCACATCTGCCTGGTGCACAACGGCATCATCGAAAATTTTGAAAGCCTGCGCGATGAACTGATCGAACAGGGTTACCACTTCGTCTCGGCAACAGACTCCGAAGTCATCGTGCATCTGATAGACGCGTACTTCCGGAAGACCCGTTCGCTGCTCGAAGCGGTACGCGCTGCCGTGAAGCGCCTCGAAGGCGCCTATGCCATCGGTGTGATCGCGCGGGATGAACCGGACAGGATCGTCGCTGCGCGCATGGGCAGCCCGCTGGTGATCGGCCGGGGTATCGGCGAGAACTTCATCGCTTCAGACCCGCTCGCGCTGCGGCCGGTAACGGATCGATTCATCTTCCTGGAGGAAGGCGATCTGGTGGAAGTCACCCGCACCAGTATCGGCATCTGGAACATCGATGACGAGTCCGTCATCCGCTCGACCGTCCGGGTGGAACTTGGACACGACGATGCGGACAGAGGCAACTACCGCCATTTCATGCAGAAGGAAATCCATCAGCAGCCGAAGGTGATCCGCGACACCCTCGAAGGCCGCCTCGGTCGCAGGCAGGTTCTTGAACAGGCTTTCGGGGTCAAAGCTCCGGACATCTTCGATCAGACTGAAGCAGTCACCATCGTCGCCTGCGGTACCAGCTATTACGCGGCTTCGGTCGCCCGTTACTGGATCGAGGAAATTGCGCGGGTGCCCTGCCAGGTGGAGATCGCCAGCGAGTTCCGCTATCGGCACGTGGCGGTCACGAAGAACAACCTTTTCGTCACCATCAGCCAGTCCGGAGAAACGGCCGACACGCTTGCCGCCCTGCGGGTAGCCAAAGATATCGGCTTCGCCCACACCCTGACGCTGTGTAATGTGCCGACCAGCTCGCTCGTGCGCGAGTCGGATCTGGCGCTCATGCTGCAGGCGGGTACCGAAGTTGGCGTGGCCTCGACCAAAGCCTTCACCACCCAGCTCACAGACCTGCTGCTGCTCACCATCCTTCTTGGCCGCCGTCACGGCATGACACAGGAAACGGAGCATGAACTGGTGGGTGCATTGCACTCGCTGCCGGATGCCATCGATGCCGCACTGGGACTGGATGAGCAGATCCAGAAGCTTGCCGAGCGGTTTGTGCACAAATCCCACACCCTGTTCCTGGGTCGGGGACCCATGTTCCCGATCGCCATGGAAGGCGCACTGAAACTCAAAGAGATTTCCTACATTCATGCCGAAGGTTATCCCGCGGGGGAGCTCAAGCATGGTCCACTGGCACTGGTGGATGAAAACATGCCGGTGGTGGCGGTGGCACCCAACGACGATCTGCTCGAAAAACTGCAGTCGAATCTGCAGGTAGTCCGAGCACGAGGTGGTGAGCTGATCGTGTTCGCGGATCCACACAGCGGTTTTCATGAAGAGCCGGGTGTGACGGTAATTGTCCTGCCCGAAGTGGATCCGATTCTTGCGCCCATCGTCTATGTGGTACCGCTGCAGCTGCTGGCTTATCACGTTGCCGTGCTCAAAGGCACGGATGTGGACCAGCCTCGTAATCTGGCGAAATCGGTGACGGTAGAGTAGCTCCCCATGCCCCGGGTGCCGATACGAGCCGGATTGTGCGGCATTACCGGAGCCTTAGCTGTACTGCTCACGCTATGGATCGGAAAACTGTACCTTGATGACGCAGAGACGGTGGCGCAGGCAGATCGGGTGCAGGACTACCTGAGGGAATTCTGCACAGAGCACGGAGTCTATCCGGCGGCGGCAACTCTGCAGGCTCAGTTTCCGGAGCTTTTTCCGGATCAGGAGTGGTACTACTGGCCTGACAGGGATCACGCCAGCGCTGCCTTTCAGTACCCGATGTCACTGCCCTTTGCCGGCGCCCCCGGCCGTTCGAAACTCTCGGAGTTTCTGCCGGTCATCTATGCCTATGCGGTCCGTAATCCCTGCGAAGGCCTGATCCGGACGACGCGCTGATTCCGATCACTCGGCTGGCGCAGTCGGCGCCGGCGGCTCCCACAGCTCGACCTTGTTGCCCTCGGCATCGAGAATCCAGGCAAAGCGACCATACTCATACTCTTCGACCTCGCCCACCTGCACCACACCCTCTGCCAGCAGTTCTGCCAGCAGGCCCCCCAGATCCTGGACGATGTAATTGATCATCACCTTCTGCTCGGACCGGCCGAAGTGTTCGCTGGTCTCGGAAAAGGTGGTCCACACGGTGCGATCGATTCGTTCGGGATCGTCGATATTGCGCCAGAGGAACTGGGTGTAGCCGGCTTCGGTGGCATCCACCCCCAGGTGGTCGCGATACCAGGCGTTGACCCGCACCGGATCTTCGACCTTGAAGAACACCCCTCCGATGCCGAGCACCCGGGGTGACCTGTCTGGTAGGGCGGTTGCTGTCGCGGCGGATCCGGCTGCTGCCGCAGCTGCAGTCCCGGTTGCCGCGGCAACTCCCGAGGTCGCGAGCAGAACGACGGTCAGGCGGGCCAGTGTTTGAGCGTGCATGGGAATCCTCCCGGCTGTTGCGAGACGCAGATTGAACCTTCAATGCAGGTGACCCCTCCCGGGGTTTGCGCAAGCATAGCGAAGCACCACCCGGGGCTGAAACCGTTGCTGGTGGCCATTGCGAAGCATTCTGCGCAGAGAATGTGGCTGCAGGGATGCGTTATGCTTCCCCATCTGAAGACTGCGCCCTGGACTGCCGACACTGATGAAGAAGTCACCATCACCTGACAAAGGTATCGATCCGCACGCCCTGTGCGCTCTGCTTCATGCGGCCGCCGGGGACGTCTGAGCAGCACGTGGACGTCACCCAAATTCTGGAAAATCTGAATGACGCACAGCGCGAGGCCGTGGCTGCGCCCCTGGGTAACAGCCTGGTCATCGCGGGTGCAGGCAGTGGCAAGACCCGGGTGCTGGTGCATCGCATCGCATGGCTGATAGAAGCGGAAAATGTTTCACCCCACGGCCTGCTGGCGGTGACTTTCACCAACAAGGCTGCTCAGGAAATGCGCGTGCGCATCGAAGAGCTGCTGAACATCTCCGTACGCACATTGTGGGTCGGTACCTTTCACGGTATCGCCCACCGCCTGCTGCGCATGCACTGGCAGGAAGCCGGACTGCCCCAGAATTTCCAGATCCTCGATGCGGACGATCAGCTCCGGCTGGTGAAGCGGGTGATGCGCGCCCTGGATATCGACGAGCAGAAGTGGCCGGCGCGTCAGGCGGTCTGGTTCATCAATTCTCAGAAAGACGAAGGCCGCAGGGCGAAGGATGTCTTATCCGGAAACACTGCAGGCGGCGATGATCTGTTTCAGATCACCCACAGGAAGATCTATGAGAATTACGAAGCCCTGTGTCAGCAGGGTGGCCTGGTGGATTTCGCTGAACTGCTGCTGCGCAGCCACGAGCTGTGGCTCGAACAGCCGGATCTGCTGGCCCACTATCAGCGCCGTTTTCAACAGGTGCTGGTGGATGAATTTCAGGATACCAACACCATACAGTACGCCTGGCTTCGCGTACTGACCGGCAGGACCAGCGGCATCATGGCCGTCGGCGACGACGATCAGTCGATCTACGGCTGGCGTGGCGCAAAGATCGAAAACATTCACCGCTTCAGCCAGGATTTCGCCGACGTAAACACCATCCGTCTCGAGCAGAACTACCGTTCCACCTCAACCATCCTTAAGGCTGCGAACGGCCTCATCGCCCACAATCTGGATCGACTGGGAAAGGAACTGTGGACGGCGGGCAACGAAGGCGATCCGATACGCATCTATTCGGGCTACAACGATCTGGACGAAGCGCGCTTCATCGCCGAGCAGACCGAAGAGTGGATAGACAACGGCGGCAGTCCGGACGAGGTCGCCATACTCTACCGATCCAATGCCCAGTCCCGGGTGCTGGAAGAGGCACTGCTGCGCCTGAAGATTCCCTATCGGATTTACGGCGGGCTGCGGTTCTTCGAGCGCGCTGAGATCAAGAATGCGCTGTGCTATATGCGCCTTATCCATGACCGTCACTCCGATACTGCCTTCGAGCGGGTGATCAATGTCCCCGCCCGGGGTATTGGCGAAAAGACACTTGAGGCGATCCGCAATCAGGCGCGTGTGCGTCAGGTTTCACTGTGGCAGGCATGTGTCGATAGTCTTGTCGAGCCGGGTACGGTCGGCGGTCTGCCCGGTAGAGTGACAGGCAAAGTCGCGCAGTTCATTCAGCTCATTGATGATCTGGCCCAGGGCACCGCCAGCATGTCTCTGCACGAGCTGGCTGACCATGTGATCGAAGCCAGTGGTCTCATGGCCTTTCACAGCAGGGAGCGTGGTGAGCGCGGCCTGGCCCGCAAGGAAAACCTTGAAGAACTGGTAACCGCCTGCCGGCAGTTCACGGGCGATCTGGTGTTTCCGGTGCTCGAAGCCGAGCAGGAGCCTGTCAGTGTGCTCGCCGAATTTCTCGACCAGACTGCGCTCGACTCGGGCGAGCGGCAGAGCGAATCCGGTCCCTGTGTGCAGCTCATGACCCTGCACTCGGCCAAGGGGCTCGAGTTTCCTCTGGTCTTTCTCGGTGGCATGGAAGAAGGGCTTTTTCCGCATCGCATGTCGGCAGAGGAACCGGGTCGCATCGAGGAAGAACGGCGCCTGTGTTACGTGGGCATTACCCGGGCGATGCGCAATCTCTATCTTACCTACGCCGAGACCCGCCGACTGCACGGCAATGACACCTACAACCGGCCATCGCGCTTCCTGCAGGAAATCCCCAGCGAGCTGACCGCGGAAGTGCGCATGAAGGGAATTGATCGACCCTATAACACACAGAACTCGAAGCAGGCGGCGCTCTACGAGGACTCCAGATCCGGTCTGCGCATGGGGCAGCGGGTGCTGCACCAGAAATTCGGTGAAGGGGTGGTGGTGCAGAGTGAAGGCAGCGGCGAACGTGCGCGCATACAGGTAAATTTTGCCGCAGCCGGGGCCAAGTGGCTCATGCTCGGTTATGCAAATCTACAGACATTGGATTAGACACAGATGGCAATGCATTTCGGATCGGCAGGGGTGGCTGGCGGGGTCAGACGATGCAGCCGGGCTTTTGGTCTGGCGATCGCACTGCTGCTCACCAGCGGCGGCTGCGGGCAGACAGATTCGAGCCCCAACGCGGCAGGCGCGGCAGCTTCCGGGGCTCCTGAGACGGCCCAGCGCTTCCGCTGGAAACTCATTACCACCTGGCCGAAGAATCTGCCCGCGCTTGGCACTGCGGTCGAACGTTTCGCCCGGAATGTTCGGGTCATGAGCAATGGCCGGCTCGATATCACCGTCTACGGCGCCGGTGAACTCGTGGGCGCCTTCGAAGTCTTCGATGCGGTGTCTCAAGGCACCGCCGAGATGGGCAATGGTGCTTCCTATTACTGGCGCGGCAAGCTGCCGGTCGCCGCAGTGTTCTCCACCATTCCCTTCGGCATGACGGCCCAGGAGATGAATGGCTGGATGCGCTACGGTGGCGGAATGGAGCTGTGGCGGGAACTGTACGCGCCTTTCGGACTGATTCCCTTCCTGGCAGGGAGCTCCGGTCCACAGATGGGGGGCTGGTTCAACAAGGAGATCCAATCGGTCGCGGACCTGAAAGGATTGCAGATGCGCATTCCCGGGCTCGGTGGTGAGGTGCTGGCGCGGGTGGGCGGTGTCCCGGTTGTGCTGCCCGGCAGCGAAGTCTTCACCGCGCTGCAGACCGGAGTGATAGATGCGACCGAATGGGTGGGCCCTTACAACGATCTGACCCTGGGCCTGCACACCGCCGCGCGCTACTACTATTACCCGGGCTGGCATGAACCGGGTGCCGCCATCGAAACACTGGTCAATGCGAAGGCCTGGGCCACCCTGCCGGAGGACCTGCAGGTGATGGTGGAAACTGCCGCCCAGGCGAGCAGCGACGACATGCTCAGCGAATTCACCATGCGCAATGCCCAGGCCCTGCAGACCCTGGTGGAGGAACACGGGGTGCAGCTGCGGGCGTTCCCGGCGGATGTGCTGGCCGCTCTGAAAGTAGCCTCGGCTGCCGTGGTTCGGGAGTCCGCCGCGGGCGATCCTCTGTCGGAGCGGATACTGGAATCCCAGCGGGAACATCAGAAAGTGCTCGAGGCATACCAGGACATCACCGAACGCGCTTATATGAACGCGCGCTCTGCGGACGCGGGTTCGTCGAGCTCGGCCGCTGCGGGCACGGCTGCCGGATCGACCCCCCGCTGACATGGAGCTCAAAGCAACGGAGCTGGCTATCGAAGACGGTATCGGGGTGATCACCCTGGCGCGCCCCGACAGGCTCAATGCCTGGACCGGCAGGATGCACACCGAATACCGCCACTGTCTGGCCGAACTGGACTCTGATCCGGCCGTGCGCGTCATCGTCGTGACCGGCAAAGGACGGGGATTCTGTGTGGGCGGCGATGCCGAAGCGCTGGCCGGTCATGCAAAGAAGGGCGGCTACGATCCCGGTACTCCGGAGACCCTGGCGCGACCCGGCTACGGCACAGACAGCAGTTTCGATGCGAGTTTCGCCTACCATTTCGGACTGCGGAAACCGGTGCTGGCAGCGCTGAATGGCCCGGCGGCCGGGGTCGGACTGGCACTGGCCTGTTTCGCCGACCTGCGCTTCGCTGCTGCGGGCGCGCGCTTCACCACCGCCCACGGCAAGCTGAATCTGCCTGCCGAGTACGGGCTGTCCTGGCTGCTGCCGCGCATGATCGGTCTGACCCGGGCCAACGAACTGCTGCTGTCGAGCCGTGTCTTCACTGCGGAAGAGGCTCTCTCCCTGGGTCTGGTGAATGAAGTCCATGCTCCGGAGGCAGTACTTGGAGCCACCCTCGATTACGCGCGTCGACTGATGCACAGCGTATCCCCCGGCTCGCTGCGGCAGACGCGCTGGCAGGTCTACCGGGACCTGCACCGGGATGTGGCATCCGCCGTTGTCGATTCGGAAGCGCTGCTCAATGCCATGATGCGCGAGCCCGACTATGCCGAAGGTGTGAGTGCGTTCCTGGAGAAGCGCCCGCCGCGCTGGCGCGGCATGGACGATGGCGGATCGGACGCCCCTGAAAATAGTGGCCTGTAGCAGGCGTTTTCTGGACCGCTGCTAGGCGGGCGCCCGCGCAACACGCCCGGCGGCCCAGACGGCGACCGGGCGGGTGAGGGCGGCCAGATCGAGCAGGGGATCACCGTCCACCACCAGCACGTCCGCCGCCCGACCGGGGGCAAGTCGGCCGGTCAGCGCACCCAGTCCGAGACCCTGTGCGGCATCTGCGGTCGCGCTGCGCAGGGTCAGTTCCGGGCTCAGCTCGGCAACTGCTGAGAGCACGGCCAGAGCCTCGGGCAGTTCATGATGATAGACACCGGGTATGCCGGCGTCCGTGGACGCCATGATCTGGATACCCATTTCGCGCATATGCTGCAGGGCGTGCCGCATGCGCGGCAGCGTCGGACTGCCTTGCAGCATCCGCTGCCAGCCCCGGTTGATGGTCGGTGACACCCACACTCCCCGCTCCAGCATGCGCCGGGCCACGGCTTCCTGGTAGTCGGCCGCCCAGCCGCCTTCGCCCACCCAGGAGCAGTGTTCGATGCTGTGTACGCCGGCCCGGGCGGCGGCATCGATGCCGGGTGTGCCGTGGCAGTGGGCGGCCACGGGCAGACCCTGGTCCCTGGCCGCACTCACGATGGCTTCGAGGGTCTGCTGATCGAACTGGGGGTCCAGAGGTTTCGAACCCCGGGTGAATCTGCCGCCCGTGGCCATGACCTTGATCAGATCGACCCCATGCTGGACCTGACGATCGATGACCCTGCGCGCCTCGGCGATGTTCGCCGCTGCTCCGCCCCAGAAGTGACAATGCCCCCCGGGACAGGTCACCGGCTGGCCGGCGCACAACAGCCGGGGTCCCGGGACCTCACCCCGACCGATGGCATCCCGCAGGATCAGCTCCCGCCAGGCGCCCCCGCCCAGATCCCGGGCAGTGGTAATACCCGCCCGCACCATCGCCGCCGCTCTGGTGCGCATCGCCGCAAGGTCCGGCAGGAAGTCGGCAGCGGGGGGTGAACTGTCATCCGGGTCGAGCACCATGTGCACGTGGGCGTCGATCAGGCCCGGCAGCGCCGTGCACCCCGGCAGGGCGATGACCGCTGCGGCACAGACCTCCGGCATGCCGGCCAGGTCCGCTTTGGCGCACACCGCCCTGATCCGGCTGCCGGTGATGATCAGGGTGTCTGCGGCCAGCAGGCGCTCGCCATCCCAGATCCGCAGATCGGTGAGCACAGTCGGTGTGTGATCGTCAGTGATAGAGGGCTCCCGGCAGCCAGGTAGCCAGACTCGGCCAGGTGAACAGGAGCGCCAGCAGTAACAGCTGCAGGCCTATGAAGGGGACAGCGCCGCGATAGATGTCCAGAGTTCTGACCGAGTCCGGGGCCGCCCCGCGAAGATAGAAGAGCGCAAAACCGAAGGGTGGAGTGAGGAAGGAGGTCTGCAGATTCACGGCAATGAGCACGCCGAGCCAGACCGGATCCATACCCATGGCGAGCAGCGCGGGCCCGACGATGGGCACCACCACATAGGTGATCTCAATGAAGTCGAGCATGAAGCCCAGCAGAAAGATGACCAGCATGACGATTCCCAGCGCGCCCCACATGCCGCCGGGCAGATCCACCAGCCAGCCGTGCACGAGCACATCGCCGCCGAAGCCGCGGAACACCAGGGTGAAAATCGATGCGCCGATCAGGATGAAGAACACCATGGCTGTGGTGGTGAGCGTGGAGCGGCAGACGTCCCTCAGGGTGGTGAGGTCCAGACCGGAGCCGAACAGTGCGAGTGCACTTGCGCCGGCAGCGCCAACACCTGCGGCCTCGGTTGGCGTTGCGAAGCCGCCGAGTATGGAACCGAGTACCAGCACGATCAGTCCCAGCGGTGCAAGCAGGTCGCGCAGCAGCAGCCAGTAGTGGTTGCGCCTGACAGACGGATCTGTGCCGTGGAGGGTTGCGCCTCCCGTGAGCTCCGGTGCTGATTCAGGTGCGGCAACGCCAGGCACCGCGGCAACCGCCGCCGCTGGTGCTTGTGCGGGTCTGAGAAAGGCGACGGCAAGCACGTAGGCAAGGTAGAAGAACACCAGCAGCAGTCCGGGCAGCAGCGCGCCGGCAAACAGATCGCCGACGGACACCGTCTTCGGCGCGAAGACACCCTGGCTAAGCTGCGCCTGCTGATAGGCGTTGGATAACACGTCACCGAGCAGGACCAGTGCGATGGAAGGCGGAATGATCTGGCCGAGCGTCCCGGTGGCCGTGATCACCCCGGTGGCAAGCCGGGGGTCGTATCCGGCGCGTAACATGGTCGGCAACGCCATCAGACCCATGGTCACCACAGTAGCGCCGACGATGCCCGTGCTCGCCGCGAGGAGCATGCCGACGATCACTACCGCAAGTCCGAGACCGCCACGCAGGCCCATCATTGCCGTGGTCAGCTGGGTGAGAAGGCGCTCGGCGATACGCGTTTTTTCAAGCATCACGCCCATGAATACAAACAGGGGTACCGCGATCATGGTTGGGTTGGTCATCACCCCGAACAGGCGATTGGGAATGAAACCGAAGTCGGTAGGATTGAAACTGCCCAGCGCAACTCCGGCGAAGGCAAACAGCAGCGACACACCTGCCAGAGTGAGCGCAACGTTGTAACCGAGTAACAACACGGCAAACACCGCAGCGAACAGCAGCAGGGGAATCAGCTCAGCGTCCATCGACCGGGACACCGCGGCGAAGCAGGCTGATCGAGCGAACGCTTTCTGCCACGCCCTGTAACAGCAGCAGACCGGCGGTCAGAGGCAGCAGGCTCTTCAGCAGAAAAATCCCCGGAATGCCGCCGACTTCCGGCGAACCTTCCAGCACCCGCCAGGATGCCGCCACATAGGGCAGGCTGGTCCAGAGTATGGTGACTGCCACCGGTACCAGTAGAAACAGGTGACCAGACAGATTCACCCAGGCTTTGCCTGCCGGACTGCGGCGGGTGTAGAAAACGTCGACACGCACATGGGCGTCCTGCTGCAGCGCGTAGCCGATGCCGAGCATGAAGCTGGTGGCGTGCAGGTAGAGCACGGCTTCCTGCAGAACAATGGAACCGTCGCCCGCCAGATAGCGGAGCAGCACCACCAGCAGAGTAGATGCCACCATGATGGCCATGCACCAGGACACGGTATGTCCGATGCTGCGGGTGATCCGATCGATGAAATGGGTGGTGCGCATTGTGTTCAGACCGGTGCCGTCCCGCTGGCCAGCACAACCTCAGCCACACTGCCGAGGAACAGCGCAAACCCGACCCAGACATTGTTGAGAAAGGCTGCGAAGCATCCGGCTTTGGTGCGATCGCGGATCAGATACTGCTGGTAGACGAAGAAGCCTCCGGCGGCGACAACGCCTGCCTGAAAGAATCCTGCATAGTCCTGCTGAGAAGCCAGCATCAGCAGTGTGGTCAGCGTGGCCGTCTGCAGCAGACCGACCATCAGGCGGTCCGCCGACCCGAACAGGATGGCGGTGGAACGGATACCGACCTTGAGATCATCGTCCCGGTCGACCATTGCATAGAGGGTGTCATAGGCCACGATCCACAGCAGGCTCGCGATGAACAGCAGCCAGGCCACGGGGGGCACTTCGCCCTGCACGGCAGCGTAGGCCATAGGCAGTCCCCAGCTGAATGCAGCGCCCAGGCCGACCTGAGGCAGATAGGTCCAGCGTTTCAGAAAGGGATAGAGGGCGGCGATGGCGACACCGGCGAGGGCCAGCCAGCGCGTAATCGGATTGAGCGCAAGCAGCAGTGCAGCACTGGCCAGCAGCAGGAGGACGAGAATGCCGAAGGCGTGAGCGATGGGAATGCGCCGGGTTGCCAGGGGTCGATTCGCGGTGCGTGCGACGGCGCCGTCGAAGTCGCGGTCCGCGAGGTCGTTGATCACGCAGCCTGCGGTACGCATCAGCAATGTGCCGGCGGCAAACACCAGAACTAGGTGCAGGGGCGGCCAGTTTCCGGCTGCCAGAAACAGGGCGGCGAGAGTAGGCCAGAGCAGCAGCAGTGTGCCCACCGGCTTATCGAGCCGCATCAGCTGAAGGTAGGGTCGGTAGTTGATTTTGTGTCGCAGCATGATGACCGTGCGCCGGGCAGTGTAGCGGATTCACGCTGGGCGGGCGGCTCGCGTACATTGATTTTTAGGGATCGGACCAGTAGCTTACCGGCCTTGCTTCAGAAGCGCCGCAGGTATCTCAGGATGTCGCGGAGCGCATGCCGTGTAAGCGGCCGACAAGGAAAAACCCATGCGTAAATGGCAGTGCATCGTCTGCGGCTGGATCTACGACGAGGCCGAAGGCTACGAAGATGAAAACATCGCCCCCGGCACCCGCTGGGAAGATGTCCCGGAGGATTTCGTGTGCCCCGAGTGTGGCGTCAGCAAGGAAGACTTCGAGATGATCGAGATCGGCTGATCGTCCGGTCGGCGAGAACTTCGACCGAACGGGTCTGGCGGATGCCGGCATCCGGTCCCTAAGGAGCGCACATGAACCTGACCGTCCGTATTCTCATCGGCATGGCTGCCGGCGTCGTGCTGGGGCTGGGTGTGCAGGCACTCGGTCTGCCGGCAGAGCACTGGTTGCGCAGTGTCGTCGTGGATGGCTTTGTCGATGCCGGTGGCGACATCTTCATCCGCTCGCTGATGCTCATGGTGGTTCCCCTGGTCTTCATTTCCCTGATCTGCGGTGCGGCCAGCCTCGGCAGTCATGGCAACATGGGCCGGGTCGGCGGTAAAACCATCGGCCTGTATCTGCTGACGACCTCAATCGCGATCTCGGTCGCACTGCTGCTGGCCACCATCGTGGCACCCGGTGAAGGCGCGCGGGGTAAGGAAGTGGTCTTGACCGAGTTCGTGGCGAAAGATCCGACACCGATCAAAGACACGTTCGTGAACATCTTCCCCACCAATCCGGTTGCGGCCATGGCGGAAGGCAACATGCTGCAGGTCATTCTGTTTGCGCTGCTGCTGGGCATTGCTCTGAGTCGCAGCGGTCCGGCAGGGACCCGGCTGCTGGCGCTTTTCGACGATCTCAATACCGTGATGATGAAACTCATCACACTGCTGATCGAGCTTGCACCATTGGGCGTCTTCTGTCTGATGACGACGCTGTTTGCCTCGGTCGGCTGGCAGGAAATCTACAAACTGCTCGCCTATTTTCTGACCGTGGTTGTGGCGCTGCTGGTTCATGCCGGCATTGTCTTCCCGACCCTGCTGACTCTGCTTGGCCGGGTGAGTCCGGTGAAATTCTTTGTGAAGATGCGGGAGCCGATGCTGGTGGCTTTTTCCACGGCGTCCAGCGGCGCCACGCTGCCTGTCACCCTGCGCACGGTGGAGCAACGGCTCGGAGTGAAAAATGAAGTCGCCGCCTTCGCCATACCTTTAGGTGCGACCATCAACATGGACGGCACCGCCATCATGCAGGGTGTGGCCACGGTCTTCATCGCCCAGTTCTATGCCATCGACCTGACGCTGGCCGACTATCTGATGGTGATCCTTACAGCAACCATGGCATCGATCGGTACGGCTGGCGTACCCGGCGTCGGCCTCATCATGCTGGCCATGGTGCTCAATCAGGTCGGCCTGCCGGTGGAAGGCATCGTGCTGATCATCGGTGTGGACCGTCTTCTCGACATGCTGCGCACTTCCGTGAACATCACCGGCGACGCCATGGTGGCGACCATCGTGGCGAAGTCCGAAAACGATCTGGATCTGGCGGTGTTCGAAGACCCGGATGCAGGTCGGGTGATCCCGAAGAAGGCGCACGCTGACTGACGCGGAGGCGGCTCGGGGTATAGGTGCGCTGAACGGCTCTTTCGGATCGACCCTGCTACATCGCGGCTGCCAGTCCATCCAGCTGATCCCGTGAATCCCGGATCAGCGTGACCACACTGTCGAGTTGAACCTCGGAGATTCCCAGACGCGCGTCTTCCACCGCGGGCAGCAGCCCCGCCGGGGGCAGATCGGTGATGCCCTGATTTCCCAGTGCCTGGCGTGCGACGCGCAGCAGGTTCACATAGGTTGCGTTCGCGCCCCGATAGTCGGCGGCGTGCTGGAAGCGGATTGCATCACAGATCGGCTCCGGCAGTTCCCACTGTTCGAGCAGCGCGCTGGCCAGCACCTCGCGACCCACACCGAGGATGTGGGTGTCTGCGTGGAGGTGAGGCAGATGGCGGTTGACCTCCTGCAGGAGACAGATTTCCCGATACTGGGGCGGGAAAACATGGCCGAGCACCAGAGTCCCGAAATTGGCGAGCAGGCCGGCCAGATAGCAGAGACCCCGCTCGGGACGCTGACCGGCAGGCACCTGCCGCGCCAGTGCTTCCATGGTGGCCGCCGTGTATACCGCGTCCAGCCAGTAGGAGGGCAGACCGTTCACGTGGGACTCGGGCAGCCTCAGTGAGGCACCCAGCGACATGCCCAGAGCCATACTCAGCACCGTGTCGAAACCGAGCACGCGCATGACGGCGTCATCTATGGAGTTTGCGGGCGGATTCACATGATAGAAGGCCGAGTTGGCCCAGCCCATGATGCGGGCGGCGATGCTCGGGTCGGTCTCGATGATGGCCACCAGATCCTTGAGGTCATAATCGTCCGTCGCCTGCAGGGCGATGATGCGGCGTGCGGCCTCGGGCAGAGGTGGAATGTGCAGGGTCTGGTCAAGCCGCTGCTGGATGCGGCGCTCGGTAAAGCGGCTCACCGCGGCATCGATGCGGATCCTGTCCGCATCGCGGCTGCCGCTGGGCTGATCGAGCTGCACCGGGGCAGTAAACGGAAATATGCGGGTTTCAAATGACTGCTGGGCCAGGGCCTCGCCCCGGATGCGGAAGTACTCCCCGGGGATCGCCCCCGCGAGGGCCAGCTCGGATTTCTGAATGAGGCACTGATCGACTACCACGGGCAGGCGATAGTCACCCGGTACCGCGCTCGTGCACTCTTCGAGATCGTACATGCGGGCCCGGAGTTGCCGCTGCAGGGTCTGGTTGAGGCGGCCGTGTTCGATGAGCCCGACTTCGGGTGCGACCACCTGCACTTCACCCTGGCTGTCGCACATGATCAGTCCCCGGACCCGGGCCGCCATGGGCGGGTTGCTCCAGCGGGGCAGATCGGGCGGCGGGGATGCGCCGGAGGCGCGGCTGGATTCGGGCATGTTAATCGCCTGTTCTCGAAGGGACTTGGAGAAAGTATAGAAAGGGATGGGATTTTGGCCCGGAACGGTCGGTCAGACTGAACCTGGCCTCATACTCCGATGGGTCCGGTATCAGCGGGCGCCCAGATGCGCAGAAGCTGGGTAACGGTCTCCGGGTCTTCGGCGAGCAGCCGGTCTCCGAGGGCGACGGCCTCGGGGATCATGTGGGCATGTTCGCGCAGATCGGCGATACGAAACTGCTGTTCGCCCGTCTGGCGCAGGCCCATCAGGTCGCCGGGACCCCGCAGCACCAGATCCTGCTCTGCGATGTAAAAGCCATCCTGGCTGCTGCGGATGACTTCGAGTCTGGCGCGACTGACCTCGCTCAGCGGGCCGTGGTAGAGCAGCACACAGTGGGACTGAGCCCGGCCCCGACCCACCCGACCCCGGAGCTGGTGCAGCTGAGCCAGGCCCAGACGTTCCGGGTTTTCGATGACCATGAGGGTGGCGTTGGGGACATCCACCCCCACCTCCACCACAGTGGTCGCCACCAGCAGCTGGATGTCGGCGGCCTTGAATCGGGCCATGATGGCCGCCTTTTCCTCACCCTTCATCCGGCCATGGAGCACGCCCACCTGGATCCGTGGCAGGGCTTCGATCAGATGGGCGGCGGTGGTTTCGACCGACGCGGCGGGCACTTCGTCGGACTCCTCTATGAGCGGGCAGATCCAGTAAGCCTGTTCACCCCGTTCAAGCTGTACCGCCATGCGCGCGATCACCTCATCACGGCGGCCATCGGCCAGCACCCGGGTTTCGATCGGCCGGCGGCCGCTGGGCAGCTCGTCGATCACGGAAACGTCCATGTCCGCATAGAGCGCCATGGTCAGGGTTCGGGGGATGGGGGTGGCGGTCATGACCAGCTGGTGAGGCAGTTCGCCCTTGGCGCGCAGGGCCATGCGCTGGTGCACGCCAAAGCGATGCTGCTCATCGACAATGGTCAGCACCAGCCGCCTGAACACCACCTGGTCCTGGAAGAGCGCGTGGGTACCTACCGCGACCTGTGCCTCCCCCGAGCCGATGGCGGCGAGCGCCTGGTTACGCTCCCGCGCGCTCTGGGAACCGGTCAGCAGTACCACCCGGATGCCCAGGGGTGTCAGCCACTCCGAGAAGGTCAGATAGTGTTGTTCTGCGAGGATCTCAGTGGGGGCCATCAGGGCCGTCTGGCAGCCGTGCTCGCAGGCGCGGATCGCGGCGAAAGCGGCGACCACCGTCTTGCCCGCACCGACATCACCCTGCAGCAGTCGCCACATGGGTTTGGCCTCGGTGAGATCCTCCAGCACCTCACGCACAACGCGTTTTTGTGCGCCGGTGAGCGCAAATCCCAGGTTCTTCAGCAGTTGCCGGCCGAGGTGTTGGGCCTGGGGCAATGGCACGGCGGGCTGTTGCTGGCGCAGCGCCTGACGCCGCCGCATGACCAGATAGTAGGCAGTGAGCTCGTCCCGGGCGACGGTTGCCTGGACATGGGCGATGTCCTCCGGAGTGGCAGCCGGCGGCGGCCGATGGAGAAATTTCAGGGCAGCGAAGGGCAGTCCCTCGCCCTCGGGCCAGTCCCGCTCGAGCAGCTGGCCGGTGAGCGCGCGCAGGCGCGCCTGACCCAGGCCCTGGGTGATGGGGTACACGGGGGTCAGCGTGCCCTCGGGTGTGCCTGGCGGTTCGTGAAAGGTCCGGTATTCGGGATGCACCAGCTCCAGAGACTCATGACCGAACCGGGCGCGGCCGTAGGCCTGCACGTAGATGCCGGGCTGCAGCGCTGCCTGCTGGGCACGGGAAAAGTAGAACAGGCGCAGATTCAGGAAGCCGGTGCCATCCTCGAGGGTCACCAGCAGGCTGCGGCGACGACCGTAGGTCAGTCGAGCGGCAACGATCCGGCCCGACACCAGCCCCTCCTGATCTGCGCGCAGGGCACCCAGTGGCACGATGCGCGTGCGATCCTGGTAGCGGCTGGGCAGATGCAGCAGCAGATCGAGCAGGCGCTCGACCCCGAGGCGGGCCAGCTTCTCCGCCAGACTGGGCCCGACGCCTCTGAGCGCGGTTACCGGCTGCTGGGGGTCAATGGGCCCCGCCACCGGGCACCATGATTGCCTCGACCTCCACACCCGCGCCTTTCGGGAGCGCAGAAACCCCGATGGCGGCGCGAGCGGGGAACGGTTCGCTGAAGTGACGCGACATGGTTTCGTTGACGATGGGGAAGTGGCTGAGATCGGTGAGGTAGACGGTGAGCTTGACGATATCATCGAGGCTGCCGCCGGCGGCGGTCGCAACCGCGGCAAGATTGACGAACACCTGTTCGGTCTGGGCGCGTATGTCCCCGTCGACCAGCACCATGGTGTCCGGAACCAGCGGAATCTGCCCCGAGAGAAACACCATCCCGCCGGCCTCGATGGCCTGGGAATAGGTGCCGATGGCGGCCGGAGCGGCTGTGGTACTGATAGCACGTCTGGTCATCTGGTTTCCTCTGAATGCGGGTCAGGCGCTGACCGCGGGTCAGGCGCTGACCCGGTTGATACCCAGGACGTTGGGCACGGTGCGCAGGCGGCGGATCACCCGGGCCAGGTGACGGCGGTCGGTGATGGACAGCCGGGCGATCACACTGGTGACCTCGGCGTTGCGCTCCTCGACATGGATGTTTTCCACCCCGGCATCCGACTCCGAAATGGTGGTGGCAAGCTCCGCGATGATGCCCTTTTTGCGGTTCACTTCGATGCGCAGAGTCGTGAGGAACTCCTCGTGTTCGGTGCCCGCCCAGTGCGCCGGAATGATCTCTTTCGCCCCGCGTCGACGGATCTCCACCATGTTCGGGCAGGTCTCCACGTGCACCACGAACCCCTTGCCAGGAGTCATGTGACCGACGATGGGATCTCCCGGCACAGGACCGCAGCAGCGGCCATAGTTGATCACCAGACCTTCGCCGCCGCGGATAGCCACCGGCCCGCCGGACTCCACCGGCACCCCTTCGAAATCCGGATCATCGACGACCAGCAGCCGCTGGGCAACGACGTAGGACATCAACTGTCCGTTGCCGATTGCCGCGAGTACATCGTCCAGGCGCTTTACTCCGAACTCCTTGAACACCCGGCGCAGGCGGCGGAAGTCGAGGTCGTTGATGGACTTGTTGGCCGTGGCCAGGGAGCGGTTGAGCAGCTGGCGGCCGAAGACGATGGCCTGGGATTTCTGCTGGGTCTTGAGTGCCTGACGGATACCGCTGCGCGCCTTGCTGGAGACCACGAAGGTCAGCCAGTCCGGGTTCGGGCGCGCCTCCTGGGAAGTGATGATCTCCACGTTCTGACCACTCTGCAGCTGCTGCGATAAAGGCGCGAGGTTGCGATCGATACGGCAGGCGACGCAGTGATTGCCGACATCCGTGTGCACGGCGTAGGCGAAGTCGACGGGGCATGCGCCTCGCGGCAGCTCCATGATGTCGCCTTTCGGAGTGAATACGTAAACCTCGTCCGGGAACAGATCGACCTTCAGGCTTTCGATGAACTCCATCGGATTGCCCGCCCGCTGCTGGAGATCGAGCAGGTCCCGGACCCAGCGATGGGCACGCTGCTGAGAAGGCCCGAAATCCGCGGTCTCGGACTTGTACAGCCAGTGCCCGGCTATGCCGTTGGCAGCGACGGCGTCCATGTGCCTGGTGCGGATCTGCACTTCGATGGGTACACCGTGCATGCCGAAGAGTGTGGTGTGCAGCGACTGGTAACCGTTGGCCTTCGGAATCGCGATGTAATCCTTGAAGCGGCCGGCAACGGGCTTGAAGAGATTGTGCACCACCCCGAGCGCGCGATAGCAGTCGTCGACATCGTCGACCACCACCCGGAAGCCGAATACGTCCATGATTTCCGAAAAGGACTTGTGCTGGGTCTTCATCTTCCGGTAGATGGAGTAGAGGTGTTTTTCCCGACCATGCACCTCGGCGGGAATCTCCTCGGCCAGCAGCGATTTGCGGATCGACTTGCGCAACTCCTCCATCAGTTCCTTGCGGCGCCCGCGGGCGGTCTGCACCGCCTCGCCGATCCGGTCGGCGCGCAGTGGATAGAGGGCGTGAAAGCCGAGCTCCTCGAATTCGAGCTTGATGCTGTGAATGCCCAGCCGGTTGGCGATGGGTGCGTAGAACTCGAGGGTTTCCCTGGCGATGCGCTTGCGCTGCTCATCAGACATCACACCGATCGTGCGCATGTTGTGCAGCCGGTCGGCCATCTTCACCATGATGACCCGGATGTCCTTGGCCATCGCCAGGGCCATCTTCTGGAAGTTCTCCGCCTGGGCTTCGGCCCTGGAGCGGAAGATTTTCGAGAGTTTGGACACCCCGTCCACAATATCCGCCACCGAAGCGCCGAAGCGGTCGCTGAGGTCTTTCTTGCTGACTCCGGTATCTTCGATCACGTCATGGAGCAGGCCGGCGATGATGGTTTCCGGATCCATGCGCAGACTGGCGAGGATGTTGGCCACCGCGAGGGGGTGGGTGATGTAGGAGTGCCCCGTGCGCCGCCACTGGCCTGCGTGGGCGGATTCCGCGAACGCGTGCGCTTCGGCAATGGTGCGGACGTGCTCGGCGGGGAGGTAGCTGGCGGCGAGCTTCAGCAGTTTATCGATGGTTGCCGGTGCGGCGACCGCATCCCGACGGGCGGTATCCGCCAGGCGGCGGGCGAAAAAGGATTCGGACGGGGTTCGCCGGCTGGCGGCGGCGCTGGACTTTCGCTGTTTGGCTGCCTCGGCACCCGTGTGCTGATGCGCAAGGTGGCCGCCGGCGCGTCTGCTACGCGCGCGGGAGGACTTGCCGGTCTTGCGTGCGTTAGAAGTCGCTGGCCTCGTCATTGCCCACGGAGAAAGTGATCTTGACGTCTTCATCCTCCGTGGAGGCCTCTTGTGCGTCAAGCATTTCTTCGGAGATCAGGCCGGCTGCAATTTCCCGGAGGGCGATGACAGTGGGCTTGTCGTTTTCTTCGGGAACCAGTGGATCCACACCATAGCGGCGCATCTGTCGGGCACGGCGGGTCGCGAGCATCACGAGGTGAAAGCGGTTGTCGACGTGATCGAGACAGTCTTCGACAGTAATTCGTGCCATGGGCTTGAAACCGTTGTGAAAAACGAGCGCGCGAGTTTAGCGGCCGGTCAGGGGGCTGACAAGAGATCCTTCAGCAGCGGTTGCAGGAGTGCGGCGCGCCGCACCTGCCGGCAGCGCTGTGCCCGGGTGATGGCGCAGAGCTCCTCGAGGGCATCTTCGAAGCGGTCGTTGACCACCAGAAAATCGAATTCCGCGTGATGAGCCATCTCGCCCCGGGCCTCGGCCAGCCGGGTTTCGATCACCGCAGGGTCGTCCTGGCCGCGCTTGATCAGCCGGGCTCTGAGGGTGGCGGTGGAAGGTGGCAGGATGAAGACGCTTACCGAATCGGGGTGGCTGCGACGGATCTGGGCCGCCCCCTGCCAGTCGATTTCGAGAATCACATCCGCGCCCTGCCCCAGGCGTGCATCCACCACGGCGCGGGCGGTGCCGTAGCGGTGGCCGAAGACTTCGGCGTGTTCGAGAAAATCGCCGGCTGCCACCATCGCCTCGAACCGGGCCGGGCTCACGAAGTGATAGTTCACTCCGTCGGTCTCGGACGGCCGTCGGGGCCGGGTGGTGTGGGATACGGATACCGCCAGAGCCGCATCTTTCTCCAGCAGGGCGTTCACCAGGCTGGTTTTTCCCGCACCCGAGGGGGCTGAGACAATAAACAGGGTACCCGGCGGCGTGGCAACGGGCGAAGTCGTGGCGGTTGAACTCATTCGATGTTCTGCACCTGTTCGCGGATCTGCTCGATGGCCACCTTGAGGTCCACGGCTTTCTGGGAGATTTCCGCCATGCTCGATTTAGCACCCAGGGTGTTGGCCTCCCGGTTGAGCTCCTGGGTGAGGAAGTCGAGCCGGCGACCGTGGGGGCCCGCTCCGCGCAGATTACCCCGGGCCTCCTCGACATGAATGCCCAGCCGGTCCAGCTCTTCCGCCACATCCGCCCGCTGCGCCAGCAGGGCGATCTCCTGTTCGAGCCGCTCGGCGTCGACGCGACCCGTCAACTCAGTGAGCCGGTCGGCAAGTTTCTTCTGGATCTCGTGGCTTAAGGAGGTGGTGCGGGCCTTGATGGTGGCGACCAGACGGTCGATGTCACTGAGTCGCTCGTTGATGGTCTGGGCGAGCTGGGTACCTTCGCGCTGGCGGTGTTCGAGGAGCTGACTCAGGGCTTCTTCGAAGAGATCCGTGACCGCCTCGGCAAGCCCGTCGTCTTCCAGACTGGCGTTGTCGCCGATCACACCGGGCCAGCGCAGCAGGTCGATGGCGCTCGGTGCAGCCAGCTCCGGCGCATCCCGGCGGACCTGTTCGACGATGCCGAGAATCTGAATCAGTAAAGGACGGTTGAGCTCGAGACTGGCATCACCCCCCTGGCGCTCCACCCGCAGGGCGCAGTCCAGCTTGCCGCGATGCAGGTGGGCGCGGGTCGTTTCCCGCAGCGGATGCTCCAGGCCCCGCAACTGCTCGGGCAGCCTGAACTGGGTTTCCAGAAACCGGTGATTTACGCTCCGCAGCTCCCAGGTCAGAACCAGACGATTGAGGTGGCTCTGGCTGCGGGCGAAGGCCGTCATGCTGTTGACCATGTGAAAAAGGGCTTGCCGCTGGAGAGGGAGCCGATTGTAACCCGCGCCTGGGGACTGCGCTCGTGGTCGGCACGGTGGAACCCTATAATGGCCGCCACGCGAAAGAGGCGTCGTGTACAGACGACTCAGCGAAAGCCAGATCAGGAACCCGATGACAGCCAGCAGACCCAGCGGGCGCGCGCCCGACCAGCTCAGAACCGTTCGCTTCACCAGAAATTTCACCAGACATGCAGCGGGGTCGGTGCTCGTGGAATTTGGCGATACCCGGGTAATCTGCACCGCGTTCGTAGAGGAGTCGGTCCCCGGCTTCCTTCGCGGGGCGGGGGTGGGCTGGGTCACGGCGGAATACGGCATGTTGCCCGGCTCCACCCACACCCGGGTGGATCGCGAGGCCGCCCGGGGTAAGCAGGGCGGTCGAACGCTGGAGATTCAGCGCCTCATCGGCCGCTCGCTGCGCTCGGCGGTGGACATGAAGCAGCTTGGTGAACGGACCATCCGCATCGATTGCGATGTGATACAGGCGGATGGTGGCACCCGCACTGCCTCGATTACCGGCGCTTCGCTGGCGCTGGCGGACGCCCTCTCCCAGGCGGGAGTTCAGGGCGCATTCAGGGAGCATGTGGCATCTGTATCCGTAGGATTGTGGAAAGGTATACCCGTGCTCGACCTCGATTATGCGGAAGACTCCACCGCGGACACGGACATGAATCTGGTTTCCCTTGCCTCCGGCGGCATGGTGGAGATTCAGGGCACCGCGGAAAAGGCACCGTTTTCCGATGAGGAACTGGCCGCCATGCTGAAACTGGGTCGGGCCGGTATGGCCGAGCTGTTGCAGCTCCAGCAGCGGGCACTGGAGGGCGCTGCCTGAATGGACGTCCAGCGACAGACCCTTCTGCGACTGCTGATCGACCAGCGGGTGCTCCAGTTTGGTGAGTTCACGCTCAAATCCGGAAGGCTCAGTCCCTATTTCTTCAATCTCGGCATGATCAGTACCGGGGCCGGGATTACGACCCTGGGGGACGCCTATGCGTCCCGCATAGAAAGCCTCGATCTGGCCTATGACACCGTATTCGGACCGGCCTACAAAGGCATTCCCATCGCGGTTGCCACCAGTGCGGCACTGGCACGCAGGGGCACAGATACCGGCTGGTCCTTTAATCGCAAGGAGGCCAAGGACCATGGTGAGGGTGGCCAGTTTGTCGGTGCCCCGGTCACAGGCCGGGTGCTGCTGGTAGACGATGTGCTGACCGCAGGTACCGCCGTGCGTGAAGCTGTGCAACTCATCAGAGCGGCCGGCGGCACACTGGTCGGGGTGCTGATCGCCCTCGACCGTCAGGAGCGGGTGGCCGGTGCACAGACCGCGGTGAGTGCCCTGGCGCAGGAGCTCGGCGTACCTGTCGTCAGCATCCTCACACTTCAGGACGTGATCGAGTACCTTGACTTGAATGCGGGGTCAGACAACCATCCCGCGACACTGCTGGCGGCCATGAAGGCCTATCAGAAAGCGTTCTGTGAGGCACCACTTTGAGCGCGGTGCGGGTTCTCACGGCGGTTGTGAACGGGAAGCTGTTTTCGAGGATGGTTCGAAGCGGGTGGCTGCGATGGTAAGAATGAGCATTTTAGCGACGGGACTGCTGGCACTGCTGCTCACCGCGGCCGTCAGTCAGGCAGCTCAGCTTTACCGCTACATCAACGAAAAGGGTTATCAGGAAATCGGCCATGCGATACCCCCGCACCTGGTGCCGAACGGTTACGACGTGATCGATGAGAGCGGACGCCTGGTGCGCCGGGTAGCCCCCCAGCTTTCAGAAGACGAGTATGCGGCGAAGCTCGAGCGCGAGCGGCTGTTCGACGAGTGCGAAAGAGCCCTCACCCGTGTGAAACGCCTTTACCAGTCCATGGCCGACATCGACCAGGCGGAAATGCTCTATGAGCGGAATGCTCAGCAGAGCATGCAGAATGATCAGGTGAATGTGGAGCTGGCGCAAACCGAGCTGAAGCGATTGCAGCAGAGCGCTGCCCGTTTCGAACGGGAAGGTACGCCGGTTCCCGAAAACGAGCTTACCCAGATCGCCCGGCGGGAATCAGAGATCCGGACCCTGACCGCCCAGCTGGAAGCCCGGCGCAACGAGTTGCCCGCAAAGGCGGGAGAATTCGAGGAAGACCGGCGGCTTTTCAAACGGGGCAGCTGCGACCGGGAACAGCCGGTTGCGGGGCGCTGAGGACAGCGGCAGAGTCTGATCTCCTGCCCGGGCTGAACTTCAGCGGAACACAGAACGCTCCAGCGCTTTCCATTGCTCGGCCCAGTTCGAGGTGGGCAGATTGCGGAACTCGCTGCGCACAAACTGACTGATGCGACCTTCCGCAGCTGCCAGCAGCAGATTCGCACCCGCCGCTGTGCCGAGCTCCGGTCCTGGCACACGCGTCACCGCCCACTCCCGCAGTATCAGCCGCAACTGAGTTTCGAGCCTGTCGAAGACCTGGCGCATGCGGGTTCGCAGCCGCTCGGTTTCACCCTGCAGCGCATCCCCCACCAGCAGTCGGGCCATGCCGGGATTCCGCTCAGCGAAGGTCAGCAGCAGGCCGAGAACTTTGTTGCAGCGGCTCTGCGCCGTGGGTTCTTCTGTCATGATCCGGCTGATGCGGGCAAACAGGGTTTCTTCGATGAATTCGATCAGACCTTCCAGCATCTTCGCTTTGCTGGGGAAATGCCGGTAAAGGGCCGCTTCCGAAACCCCCACCTGTGCAGCCAGCGCTGCGGTTGTGATGCGCGAGCCCGGATGGGTCTCCAGCATGGTGGCGAGCGCTTCGAGGATTTCCTGACGGCGATTCGGTTTAGCCATTGCTGCCGGAGGTTCCAGCGCCTTGAGCAGAAATGTCTTCGAAAACGTTGGCCAGCTTGGTACCAATACCCGCGTCCGTAAAAACTTCGAGCAGCAGTGAATGGGGCACGGTCCCGTCAATGATCTGCACGCTCGCCACACCGTGTTCAAGCGCAGAAAGCGCACAATCGGTTTTGGGAATCATGCCTTCATTGATGACACCCTCGGCCATCAGTCTCCGGGCTTCTTCCGGGGTCAGGGAGGTGATGGTATTGCCATCTGCATCGAGTATGCCGGGCTTGTTGGTCAGCAGAATCAGTTTTTCCGAACGAAGCTCTTCAGCGATTTTCCCTGCGACCAGATCTGCATTGATGTTGTATGAAGTGCCCCTGGGACCGACGCCGATCGGTGCAATCACTGGAATGAAGTTGTCCCGGATCAGTGCGTTGATGACGGCGGGATTCACGCTGGCAACTTCGCCCACGTGGCCGATGTCGATGATCTCAGGCGCAGATACTTCCGCGCCGGTCTGGGAAACCTGCAGCTTGCGCGCGCGGATGAGATCGCCGTCCTTGCCGGTGATACCGACCGCACGTCCGCCATTGGCATTGATCAGAGAGACTATTTCCTGGTTGACCAGACCACCGAGCACCATCTCCACGACATCCATGGTCTGTTCGTCGGTGACGCGCATGCCATTTACGAATCGGGTCGGGATGTTGAGCCGCTTGAGCAGATCGCCTATCTGAGGGCCGCCACCGTGTACGACGATGGGATTCAGTCCGACGAGTTTCATCAGCACCACATCGCGGGCGAAGGTATTCTTCAAACGCTCTTCCACCATGGCGTTGCCACCGTATTTCACGACCAGGGTGCTGCCATGAAAACGCTGTATATAAGGCAATGCTTCGGTGAGAACACTCGCGACGTTGCGCGCCTGTTCCGGGGAAATGGCCATGTCGGATTATCCTATCTTCAAGCTGGGATCGAGTCTGGTCAGCTGAGTCTGAAAGATCTTGCGGATTCTTTCCAGCGCTGACTGACCGTCAGCCTCGAAACGCAGTGTGAGTACCGGACTGGTATTCGAAGCGCGCACCAGTCCCCAGCCATCGGCGTAGTCCACCCGCACGCCATCAATCGTGGTGACTGTGCCGTCGCTCCATGTCGCGGTTTTTGCGAGCTTCTCAATGATTTCGAACTTTGCTTTCTCGGTGGTCGCGATCTTGATTTCGGGTGTGCTGTAGGTAATCGGAAACTGACCGAAGATTTCGTCCGCGGATTTGTCTTCCGAACCGAGAATCTCAAGCAGTCGCGCAGCTGAGTAGAGCGCATCATCGAAGCCGAACCAGCGCTCGCCGAAACAGATATGGCCGCTGAATTCCCCCGCAAGAAGCGCACCGGTCTCCTTCAGTTTGGCCTTCATGTGCGAGTGGCCCGTGCGCCACATGATCGGGCGACCGCCGTACTCGCTGATGAGATTGTTGAGGTGACGCGAGCATTTCACGTCATAAATGATGTCGGCACCGGGATTGCGTCCGACAATATCCCGGGCGAACAGCATCAGCAGTTTGTCCGGCCAGATGATTTCGCCGCTGCTGGTGACCACACCGAGCCGATCGCCGTCGCCATCGAAAGCCAGACCGATATCGGCCTTTTCCGCTTTCACCACCGTGATCAGGTCTTCCAGCGTATCCGGATCTGCAGGATCCGGGTGGTGGTTCGGGAAGTCGCCGTCGACGTCGCAATACAGGGGCACGACTTCGCAACCCAGTTCTCTGATCAGCCTCGGTGCCAGATTTCCTGCGACACCGTTGCCGCAATCAACGACGACTTTGCAGGGCTGAGCGACGACCACGTCTTCGAGTATCCGGTCCACATAGTGATCGTTCAGATCGACGGTCTCCACATCGCCGCTGCCTTCGCTGAGGTTGTTCTCCTCGATGCGCGTACGCAGCGCAAGGATACGTTCCTCGGCAAGGGTTACACCGCCGATCATCATCTTCAGACCGTTGTATTCCGGTGGGTTGTGGCTGCCGGTAATCATGATACCAGTGCCCGTATCCAGCGCATGAGTTGCAAAGTAGAGAACGGGTGTCGGAACTTCACCGATGTCGAGTACGTCCACACCGCCTTCAGTCAGTCCGCGGACCAGTGCTTCCTGCAGCGTCACAGAGGAATGGCGACCGTCCCTGCCGACGGCGACACGGGTCTGTTGTTCGGATTGCGCTTCGGCTGCGAACGCGCGGCCGATCCAGTAGACGACATCCGTTGTCAGATTGCGGGTAGTGATGCCGCGAATGTCATAGGCACGGAAGATTTCGGGAGACAGCTTCAGTCCCATGTCGATGGGACCGACGTCTTCGCTGACCTCGATACCGAAGTTGTCCGCCGCGCTGTTGGAGTTGTCGACTTCGAGGAAGCTGTCGCCGTCGTCGAGCAGCTCGTCGGTATCCGCGTCTGCCGGCTGCCTGGCCTGCCGCCTGCTGCCCCGCGCCGGTTTTTTCGCTGCCGGCTCCGAGAGCAGATCGTCCACTGAGCCATCTTCGAGTGCGACGTCCTGCCCCGCAGCCGGGCCCTTGCGATTGCGACTGTTCTGAGCGAATGCGGCCGCCAGCTGTTGAAACAGAGGCAGGCGATAACGTTCGAGCTTCGCACCGCGGCGTCGGAGAAGTTGCAGCGTATAGCCGGAGAGCTGGTCGGCGTCTGCCTGCAGCTTGCGCGACAGGCTGGAAAAAGCGAACAGAATCGCGGCCAGTATGAATGCGGCGAGCATGGCGAGACCTGTAAGCAGCTCGGTTACCCCGGCGTGGGCTTTCAGCTCCGCCATGTTCGGGTCGAACCTCAGCTCCCAGTTCGGCACGTTCAGCTGGGTGCGCAGGGGTGCTGCACTGCCACCCTCTACACCAAAGGCAAACACTTCGTAGGGGCTGGCACCATCCAGCGACTGCATGATGGTGACCCGACCGAGATTGGCATCCATATGCACCAGAGGATCGAAGAACAGTCCTTTCTTATCGAGGGCGCCGAAGAGTACGCCCCGTACCACACCATCCTGCAGAATAGGCTGGGCCAGGAAAACCAGGTCCTCCTGGGTTCGGGAAATTTCCGGACCCACGAAGGGTGCGTTTTCGGCGCGCTGAATCAGATTCAGAGCGGCAAAGGAAATGGGCGCAGAGCCGAAATTGTCTGTCTCCGCCTGACCCTTCGGAATGATCTCGATACGGCGGGCGAATCCATGCTGGGCGGTGAGCTGGCGGCTCAGCGCGGCGATTCTTTCCGGGTCGTTGCTCGCCAGTGCATCAATGGTTTCTCTGGAATTGGCGAAGGCGGCGAAACGCACTCTGATCTCCGCAACCTGGCCGTTGAAGAACCCTGCGTAATATCGGTTGATGAGTTCGATCTGTTCCCGGGAAGCGCTTTCTCCGGCTCCGGCGACAAGCTGCCACCACATCAGCAGGCCGGTACAGAACAGTCCGAAACCGCTGATCAGGATGGCGATGAGGGCGTGATTCCAGATTCCGTTACTGGTTCTCCGACCTGAGGGTCGCCGCGGCGTTTTCAGAGGAGTTTCGCCGCTTTTTGCTCTGTCCATGAGGGATTCCGTGTGTTCCGTTCGGCCCGTTGGCACACCGCCGCAGCACGGCGTGTCGCTGCGGATCCGCGTGTGGTCGCTGCGGTATGGTAGAACGCAAGCTTCGGGCTTGCCAGCCGCTAATCTGCCATGTCTGCGGGGTTGGTGTGCGCTAACTGGTGCACAAAAAGGGTGCTCACCTGCCTGAGCACTGCCTGTGCAAGGGAGTATTTGTCCTGTTTTGCCAGCTGCATCTCACCCTCTGCCCAGATGAGGGTTGCAGCGTTGTCATCGCTGTTGAAGCCGATATCAGTCCGGGAGACGTCGTTGACGACGATGGCGTCGAGGCCCTTGTGCTTGAGCTTCCGGCGGGCATGGGCGAGCGCCTGCTCGGTTTCCGCAGCGAAGCCGATTACCACAGGGCCGCCAGGAAGCGCTGCGACGCCGGCGATGATGTCCGGGTTCTCGATGAGGTCCAGTGAAAGCCGGCCGCCAGCCCCGGGCTTTTTCTTGATCTTCTGATCGGCCGCCGCCGCCGGGCGGTAGTCGGCGACCGCGGCTACACCGATGAACAAGGCGCAGTCAGGCGCGTGCTGGAGGCTGGCGTCGTGCATTTCCAGTGCACTGTTTACGGCAATCAGGGTGACTCCGGGCGGTGCCTGGAGCCGCACAGGACCGGAAATCAGTATCACCTCCGCGCCGGCGTCCCGGGCCGCTTCGGCCATGGCGTAGCCCTGTTTGCCCGAGCTGTGATTACTGATGTAGCGCACGGGGTCAATCGCCTCCCGGGTGGGGCCCGCGGTGATAACGACCCGCTTCCCGTGCAGAAAAGCTGGATCAGCAGGCGACGACTGATCCAGCGGCTGGCCGCTGGCCGCCGCGCAGAGCCGGGCGATGATCTGTTCGGGCTCAGCCATGCGGCCATCGCCCGTCTCGCCGCAGGCCTGGTCGCCGTACTCCGGTCCGATGATGTGAACACCGTCGGCTTTGAGCGTCGCCAGATTGCGTGCGGTAGGGGCGGCTTCCCACATGACAGTGTTCATGGCCGGAGCCAGCCATTTCGGAGCTCGGGTCGCCAGCCAGATGGCCCCGAGCAGATCGTCGGCGTGCCCGGTTGCGGCACGGCTGAGACGATCGGCGGTCGCAGGCGCCACCAGCAGCAGCTGGGCCCAGCGGGCGAGTTCGATGTGACCCATGTGGGCCTCAGCCGCAGGATCCCAGAGGTCATCGCGTACCGGGCGTCCGCTCACCGCCTGCAGGCTGGTCGCTGTCACAAAATGTGCAGCACCCGCCGTCATCACGACCTGAACCTCCGCACCCTGCTGGCGCAGAAGGCGCACAAGTTGCGGTGTTTTGTACGCTGCGATGCCGCCGGTGATTCCCAGTAGGATGCGTATTCCGTGGAGCGGGCTCATGGGCGCGATCATATAGCATGCGGATCAAGGCACCAACGCGAGAGGGCAAGCGTCCGCGGCGGCCGCGAGAAGGGCCGGATCCGCGCCGTCACCTCCTCGAGCGCGGCGGCGAAGGGCTTTCGGATGCAGACCTGCTTGCCGTCTGTATGGGGGCCGGAAGTTCGACCACGGATGTTTTCGAGCTGGCGCGCAATCTCATCGTGCGGTTCGGAGGTTTAGGGAATCTACTCGACGCAGAGGTAGCGGTGCTCCTGCTTGAGGCAGGTCTGGGCCCTGCGCTGGTGTCGCGGCTGAAGGCGGCGGTGCTTCTGGCCGAGCGCCGTGCCGAGGAGCGGCTGCGGGATACTCCCCTGCTGACCAGCGCAGAGGCGGTCCGTCGCCATCTGCGTCTGAAGCTGGCGCGCGCGCCCCGGGAGATATTCCTGTGCCTGTTCCTGGACAGCCGCCACCATCTCATCGCCAGCGAATCCCTGTTCCAGGGCACTGTGGATCGGGCTTCCGTGCATCCCAGGGCCATACTGCAGCGCGCCCTGGCATTGAACGCCGCTGCGGTGATTCTGGCGCACAATCATCCTTCGGGGGTGGCGGAGCCGAGCGCCAGCGATCTGGATCTGACCCGGGATCTTGCAACCCTGCTTGCGAAGATTGATGTCCGGGTACTCGACCATATTGTGGTAGGCCGGGGGATCGAGGTGTCCTTCGCGTCCCGGGGCTGGCTGTAGGGCGGGGTCTGGAGTTAAGCTGTTTTACTGACAGAATCAGTGAACATGGCATCCCACAGGCGTGGTCCGGCTTGCCCGCCTTCGGGCACTGGTGTATAAACGCGCCTCATTTTTTCAAGGGTTCCTGATCATGTCGCAGGTTTGTCAGGTGACGGGAAAACGCCCGATGTCGGGTAACAACGTCAGCCACGCGCAGAACAAGACTCGGCGGCGCTTTTCGCCGAATCTGCACAGTCACCGCTTCTGGGTCGAGAGCGAAAACCGCTTCATCAGGCTGCGGGTCTCCTCCAAGGGCATGCGCATCATCGACAAGAAGGGCATCGATGTGGTGCTCGGTGAAATGCGCAAGCGTGGTGAAAGCGTCTAGCAGGGTCGGGCCTCACCAGCCTGCCTGAACTTTCTGTCGTTAGCTAAAGGAGCCCATTATGCGGGACAAAATCAAACTGGTTTCCAGTGCGGGCACTGGCCACTACTACACCACCGATAAGAATAAGCGTACGACTCCGGACAAGCTGGAGATGAAAAAGTATGACCCGGTGGTCCGCAAGCACGTCAAATACACCGAAGCCAAGATCAAGTAGGCCGCTTGCGGCCGTCCGGCCGCCGAGCGGTGGCGGCTGATCGTTGCACGATGCATACCTCCCCCGCACCCCTTGCCTGAACTGCCTGAGGTCGAAACTACCCGGCGCGGCGTAGCGCCCCTCCTCGAATCCCGAATCCTCGAGTCGTTTGATGTCAGAGATGCGCGTCTGCGCTGGCCTGTTGTGCTGCCGCCGACGCTGGCCGGCCAGCGACTGCTGGGTGTCGAGCGCCGCGGCAAATACCTGCTGTTCCGCTTCGAAACCGGGACACTCATTGTCCATCTGGGGATGTCCGGCAGTCTGCGGGTGCTGGCGGTCGGTGCACCCCGGCGGAAACACGATCACCTCGAGTTCAGGTTTGCCGATGGCCAGGCCCTGCGATTCCACGATCCGCGACGCTTCGGCAGCGTGCACTGGCACACGGGGGATCCTGCCGAACACTGGCTGCTCGCCCCTCTCGGCCCGGAGCCCCTCGATGCGTCATTCGACGGGTCGCTGCTGAAACGGGCGGCCCGGGGCCGCCGGGTCGCGGTGAAGAGTTTCATCATGGACAGCCATGTCGTGGTGGGCGTGGGCAATATTTACGCCAATGAGGCGCTTTTTCTCGCCGGTATCCGACCCACAGTCGCGGCAGGACGGGTGACCCTGGCGGCTTATCAGGCACTGGCGGACGCCATCCGCCGCACACTGCATGCCGCCATCGAACAGGGGGGCACGACCCTCAGAGACTTCGTAAAGGAAGATGGCAACCCGGGCTATTTCAGCCAGTCGCTCAATGTCTATGGCCGGGAAGGACAACCCTGCCGGGCCTGCGGCCGTGCACTGCAGTCGCTGCGCATCGGCCAGAGAGCGACGGTTTTTTGCAAACATTGCCAGAAGTCTCAGTGTTTTAGCCGACCCCGGTGGTAAAGTGCCTAAGCTTTGATCCCCGCGTGGGACTTCAGCATATTGACTGGACTGGCCAGGAGACCGATCCGCCATCGGCGGCTGAGCGTTCACGGCCGGGAGATATGGACATTGAGGAACCTGCTATGACACTCATCAACCGTGCAGCCTTTCGCGCCATCGGTGCAGCTCTGCTGATCGCAGTGACAGCCACTCCGGCACTGGCGAGGGAAGATGCACCGCGCTGGGAAGATCAGACCCTGGATATCGTCGTTGCGCGACCGCTGGGGGTCGTGGCCACCGGTGTGGGCGCCGTGCTGTGGGGCGTGAGTCTGCCGTTCACCCTGCTTGGCGGCAACGCCGGAGAAGCTGCCGACTCCCTCGTCCTGGGCCCGGCCCGGGAGACCTTCATTCGCTGCCTGGGCTGCAGATCCGAAGGTCGGCGTCAGAAGGTGGCGACGGACGATGCGCGCTGAAGCACGAGCGCGCTGAAGCACGAGCGCGCTGAAGCACGAGCGCGCTGAAGCACGAGCGTATTAAAGTCCGGGCGCCTGAGGCCAGGCAGGAAGCCGGTCGATCAGCGTCCGGTCGGTGCGTAAGCCTTTACGACTGCGGGATGTACAAACTGTGAAATGTCGCCGCCGAGTGCGGCGATTTCCCGCACCAGCGTCGAAGAAATAAACGAACAGTCTTTGGATGTGGGCAGGAACACGTATTCGATGCCGGGATCCAGGGACTGATTCATTTCCGCCATCTGAAATTCGTAGTCGAAGTCAGTCACCGTCCGCAGTCCGCGGAGGATGAATCGCGCTTCCCGGCTGCGCACGTAGTCCACCAGCAGCGTATTGAAGCCTTCCACGCTGACACGGTCACCGAACTCGGCCAGTACCTCTTTGCAGAGGCTGATCCTGTCCGCGAGGTCTACGGAGGGGTTCTTCTGGGCAGATGTGCCGATTGCGAGAATCACGTGATCGAATAACCGCAGCGCGCGTTTGATCAGGTCTGTGTGGCCGTTCGTGATTGGATTGAACGAACCCGGATACACCACCGATTTCATGACGGCCCCATTCCTCTGTCCCCCCTGGATTGGAGTCGGCGGATGGTAGCGGCCTGGTCAGGGCCTGGCAAGCAAACCGAATTGACAATCCCCCGCGCGACTGTGCTTGTGCAGCAGCTCCGGGTGGGGCAGCTGGTCCTTCCCGGAGCGTTCTATGTAGATCAGACCGTTCGGCGCCAGGTGATCCTTGAGTATCAGTTCCAGCAGGCGATCGCTGTCGGGATAGCGGAAGGGAGGATCAAAAAAAACCAGATCCCAGCTGCTGTGATCGCGATTGAGGAAGGCTTCCGCCGTTTCGCAGTGTATTGTTGCGGACGTCGCTTCGAGCCGATCTGCGCTGGCTCGAAGCGCAGCCGCCACTCTGGGTGCCTGGTCGACCAGGACGACTTCGGCGGCACCGCGGGACAGGGCCTCGAATCCAAGCGCACCGCTGCCCGCGAAAAGGTCGAGGCAGCGGGCGTCCAGCACCGCGCGATTGAGCCAGTTGAAGAGGGTTTCCCGTACGCGCCCCAGTGTCGGACGCAAATCCTGACTTTCGGGAAACTTCAGCTTCCGCCCTCTCCACCGACCACCGATAATGCGAACTTCGTTGACCAGCATCGATTCAGAGTATTCGAAAAGCGTGACCGATTCACAGCAGGCATCAAAACAACAGGAATCAAAGCGGGGTGGTGGGTTCTGGAGCCGACTGAAGTCGGGGCTGGGCAAAACCCGGGAGCAGCTTTCCTCCGGTGTGGGCAACCTGCTGCTCGGGGAAAAGGAGATCAACGAGGAAATCCTCGAAGACCTGGAAACCGCTCTGCTGCAGACGGACGTGGGCGTGGATACCACCGCGGAAATCATGGCCGCTCTGACCGCCGGTGTCCGCCGTAAAGAGCTCAACAACACTCTGGCACTGCATGGGGCGCTGAAGACCCTGCTGAAGGCGCAGCTTGAACCCCTTGCAGGCTCGCTGGAGATACCCGCTGACCTGCGGCCTTACGTGATCTTCTTTGTCGGCGTGAACGGGGTCGGCAAGACCACGACCATCGGCAAACTGGCGCGGCTGCTGGGTGAGCGGGGCTTCAGTGTGCTGCTGGCGGCAGGGGATACCTTTCGAGCGGCCGCGGTGGAGCAGTTGCAGCAGTGGGGAACGCGCAACAGGATCAGCGTCATCGCCCAGCGCCAGGGCGCGGACAGTGCCTCAGTGGTGTACGACGCGGTGCAGGCCGCAAAAGCCCGTGAAGTCGATGTGGTGCTGGCCGATACCGCAGGCCGGCTGCAGGCCAAGACCAACCTCATGGAGGAACTGATCAAGATCAAGCGGGTGGTCGGCCGGCTGGATGAGAAGGCCCCGCACCAGGTGCTGCTCGTGCTCGATGCCGGCGTCGGACAGAACGCCTTGAGCCAGGTGCAGGAGTTTGATGCAGCCGTCGGGGTCACCGGCCTGGTCGTCACCAAGCTGGATGGCACCGCGAAGGCCGGCGTGCTGTTTGCCATTGCCCGAAGGATGCGCACTTCGGGCGCCCACTGGCCCGTTTACTTCATTGGCGTGGGCGAGGGGGTCGAAGACCTGCGCCCCTTCGATCCGGGGCAGTTTGTGGATGCCCTGCTGCCAACCGAGCCTGGGAGTGGCTGATGGCTCAGATCGAATTTCACGACGTCACCAAACGCTTTGACAACGGTCAGGAAGCCCTCGTAGATATCTCGGCGGATTTTGCGGAAGGCTCCATGACCTTCCTCACAGGGCACTCGGGGGCCGGGAAGAGTACCTTTCTGAAACTGCTGCTGTGTCTCGACAAGCCATCCCGGGGACAGATTCTGGTCAATGGGGTGAATGTCACCCAGATGACGGGGCCCAGGCTGTCCTTCTATCGTCAGCACCTGGGCGCCGTTTTCCAGGATCATCACCTGCTCGGTCACCGCAGCGTTTACGACAACGTCTCACTGCCCCTGCGTATCACCGGCATGAAGGAAAAAGACATCGCCAGGCGGGTGCGAGCGGCCCTGTCCAGGGTGGGTCTGCTGGACAAGGAGCGTCTGTTTCCGCGCTATCTCTCCACCGGGGAGCAGCAGCGTGTCGGCATCGCCCGGGCGGTCGTCAATCGCCCGAAAATCCTGCTCGCCGATGAGCCCACTGGCAATCTCGATCCGGAGCTGTCCAGGGACATCATGAAGCTCTTCCAGCAGTTCAATCAGATCGGCACCACGGTCATCGTCGCTTCCCACGATCGGGAACTTATCGAGTCGCTGGGCCTGCGGATCATTGAGCTGGACCAGGGCCGTATCGTCCGGGTTGGTCTGGACACGCGCCGGGAGCTGGAGTCCGAGGAAGCGACCGCAGGGCAGGAAGATGACTGAAGCAACAGCCACAGACCGTAAAAGAGATACACAAAGGCCGCGCCTGCGTGCGCGGGATCCCTGGCCGCCGCTCAAGCCAGGGATGGGTGCCTGGTGGCGCGACCACCTGCGGATCGGCCGGGAAACCCTGCGCTTCATCAGTGTGCGTCTCGGCACCAGCCTGCTGGTGTGGCTGCTGGTCGGCATTGCGCTGGCGCTGCCGGCGGGGCTTTTTCTGCTCCAGGTGAATCTCGGGGGTATGACGGACGCCTGGGAAGGCCGGCCGGGGCTGACCCTGTATTTTGAGCTTGATGCGACCAGGGCACAGATGGAAGCGGTAGCCGCGACGCTCACGACCGAGCCTTCGGTGGAGTCGGTGCGTCTGACCAGTCGGGAGGCCGCCCTGGAGGAGTTCCGCGGCTACACGAGCCTGGCGGACGCGCTCGACGTGCTGGGGACCAATCCGCTGCCCGCCTCCCTGCGGGCTACCCTGGAGCCGGATGTGGAAGTGGTTGATCTCGAAGCGCTGGCAGCACTGGCCGGGGCCGGGAAAGGCGTGGCTGAAGTGGTGGTGGAGAAAACCTGGCTCGAACGGGTCTCTTATGTTTCCTCCGTGGTGACTCGACTCACCTATGTGCTCGGATTGATGTTCGGAGTGGGTGCTGTACTGGTGACCGCAACCTCGGTGCGGCTTGCCATCGAGGCCCGGCTCGAGGAGCTTAAAGTGCTGAAGCTGGTGGGCGCCACCGATCCCCAGATCAGGCGCCCGTTCCTCTACTATGGACTCTGCTACGGCCTCGGCGGTGGCCTGGTCGCCGCGATGCTGATCAGTCTGTGTCTGGTCATCGTTGAGGCACCGCTCACAAAACTGCTGGGCAGCTACTCCCAGGACTTGGAATTGGCGGGCTTTGATCCCATATTCCTGTCCGCACTGCTGCTGATTGGCGGCGTTTTGGGCGTAGGCGGCGCCAGAATGGCGGCGCGGGCACGCCTGAGGGACCTGGAAATCCTTTAAATTCAGCGTGTTGATCCGGCGATCAACGGGAGCACGGAACATCGCTCGGGGTTAGCAGTCAGATAAGCCGAGTGCTAGACTTGTCTTATTGAGTGTTACCGGAGGTATCAGATGACCACAAACGTACTTGCGCTGAACAGCCTTGCCCCGGGCCAGGATCTGAATGCCTATGTACGCACGGTCAGCGCCTTCCCAGTGCTCAGCGCGGAGCGGGAGAAGGAGCTGGCTGAGCGCTTCTACCATGACGAAGATCTCGAAGCCGCCCGTGAACTCGTTCTCTGTCACCTTCGTTTTGTCGTGCATCTGGCGCGCGGCTATCGCGGTTATGGGCTCTCTGAGGCGGACCTCATTCAGGAAGGCAACGTCGGCCTGATGAAGGCGGTAAAACGCTTCAATCCGGAAGTCGGTGTGCGGCTGGTGTCTTTTGCCGTGCACTGGATCAAGGCGGAGATGCATGAATTCATTCTGCGCAACTGGCGGATCGTGAAGGTTGCGACCACCAAGGCCCAGCGCAAACTGTTCTTCAATCTGCGCGGTGCCAAACAGCGACTGGCCTGGCTGACACCGGAGGAAACCCAGGCGGTTGCCGCCGATCTGGGCGTATCCGAAGCGGAAGTCACCCGCATGGAAGGCCGGCTGGCGTCTTCGGACATGGCCTTCGACGGGGCGGCCGATGCGGATGATGAAGAGATCGGAACCGCACCAGCCCATTTTCTCGCGACCTCAGATGAAGACCCTGCAGATCTTGTGGCGGAAGAAGACTGGCAGTCAGGGGCCAGTGAAAGGCTCACCCAGGCACTGGCTACTCTGGATGACCGCAGTCGTGCGGTAATCGAGCGTCGCTGGCTCACCGACGACAAGTCGACGCTGCATGAGCTTGCTGCCGAATATGACGTCTCTGCGGAGCGTATCCGGCAGATTGAAAAAACTGCGATGCAGAAGTTGAAACTCGCCGTTGCAGCCTGATCCCTGGATAGCACCCGATCCGAGGCGCGGCTCCTGAGCGCACAATTTTTTCTCGGTGCCGGTGCCCTCGCAGGCGGCACCGGGGTGCTGTTGGGTGCCTTCGGCGCACATGCGCTGAAATCCCGCCTTGCGGAATCTTCTCTGTCCACCTGGGAGACGGCTGTTCAATACCAGCTGGTGCATGCCCTGGCGCTGGTGCTCGTTGCTCTGTTTCTGCGGACCAGCGCCGCTAATCCGTCTTCTGCGCTGACGGCCGCAGGCTGGTGTTTTCTCGCGGGTATTCTGCTTTTCTCCGGCAGCCTCTATGTGCTCGCACTCGGCGGGCCGAGACTGCTCGGCCCCGTCACGCCGATGGGTGGCGTTGCCTTTCTCGCTGGCTGGATGGCGCTGCTGGTCGCCGCCTGGCGGTGACGGCGGACGGACCGGCGGACGGACCGGTGAATGAATCGCCCGTAAAACAGACAGACACACGGGGCGGGACGGCGATCAGCGAGCCGGAGCAGTACCGTCCTTTCCTGCGCCGACGGGGTCGGATCACGCGTGGGCAACAGCGTGCGCTGGAATCTCTGTCAGCGCGTTACTGTGTCGATGTTACGCACCTTACTTCGATCGACGCCACACTGTTTGGTCGTGCTGCACCCGTCGGGCTGGAGATCGGTTTCGGTATGGGCCACGCGCTGCTCGACTGGGCCTGCCAGGCGCCGGAGTGGAATCTGCTGGGTATCGAGGTCTATCAGCCGGGTATCGGTGCGCTGCTGCTGGGTGTGGAGCGTCTCGAAATCGACAATGTCCGGGTGATCGAATCCCCGGCGGAAGTGGCGCTGGCGCGGTGGATCGCAGAGGCTTCTCTCGATGAGGTACGCATTTTCTTTCCCGATCCCTGGCCGAAGAAGCGGCATCATAAACGGCGCCTCCTGCAACCGGATTTCGCGGCGCTGCTCTGCTCCAGGTTGCGCCCGGGAGGCCGTCTGCTGCTGGCGACGGACTGGGAGCCCTATGCCCACTGGATGTACACTGTGCTCGAGCAGACACGGGGACTGATCAATGTCTGGGAAACTCAATTCGGACCTCGTGCCGAAGAGCGGCCGATCACCAACTTCGAAGCCCGTGGTCAGCGTCTCGGCCATGCGGTCTGGGATCTGGAATACCGTCGGGAGTCCTGATCAGGGATGGCGGGTCTCAATGCTCAGAGAAATGCGGTTACCAGACCGTCCAGCATGGCATAGCCTCGCGGGGTGGCTGCAAGCCGGTCGGCTCGCAGAAGCCCGCGTTCAATCTGCTGAGTCCTTGCGGGTTCCAGGGCGCCAAGGGACAGACCCGTGCGCTGCTGGAAGGTGTCGTGAGAAACACCCTCAACCAGCCGCAGTGCGTTGAGCATGAATTCCCCGGGTAAATCGGCGACCTCGATCGACGCCCGGGTGATGTTCCGGGGGGCCGCCAGATAGAGGCGCGGCTGACGGGGTTTGACCGTTCTGATAAAGCGCGCTCGCGAGTCCCCTGTCGGGGGTGCTGTCAATTTCCCGTGAGCACCGGCACCTGCACCGAGATAGTTGCCGAATGACCAGTAGTTGAGGTTGTGCCGGCATTCTCTGCCGGGTCGTGCGTAGGCGGAAACCTCATAACGCGCGAAGCCTGCATCGGCGAGCAGGGCATAACCGCGACGCTCAATTTCTTCCATCATGATGTCCACGGGCAGCATCGGCGGCCGCCGCGCAAATTCCGTACGGGGCTCGAGGGTCAACTGATACCAGCTCAGGTGCTCGGGATCGAGAGAGAGCGCCGTCTGCAGATCGGCGGCGGCTTCGCGAGGACTCTGACCGGGCAGACCGTACATGAGATCCAGATTGATGTTGCCGAATCCGCCTTTGCGCGCGGCGTCCACGCTGCGGAAGGTCTCCGCCGCCTGGTGGATGCGGCCAAGAGTTTTGAGCTGGGCGTCGTCGAATGACTGAGCGCCGAAGGAAACCCTGTTGATACCTGCAGCGCGATAGCTGCCGAGGTCATGGTGTTCGGTGGTGCCTGGGTTGGCTTCCAGGGTGATCTCCGCATCCTGTGTGAGATACCCTGTCAGACGTTCGAGGATCCGGGCGAAGGTATCCGGAGAAAACAGGCTCGGAGTTCCGCCACCGAAGAAGATCGATGTGATCTCGACCTCTGGCTGGCTGCCCAGCTGATCTTCGAGATCCTCGAACAGGGCCGCCAGGTAGGCGCCCTCATCCAGCGGGTCGTTCAGCGGATGGGAGTTGAAGTCGCAATACGGACACTTGCGCACACACCAGGGGAAGTGCAGGTAGAGGGCGAGCTGTGGTGCCGTCATGGCTGGAGGGTGGACTGCAGGGACTTAAGCTGTTGCAGCAGGGTGTCTATCGCACGACCCCGGTGGCTGATGCGGTTCTTTGTCGCCGGATCCAGCTCGGCCGCGGTCTGCTCCGAGCCTGCCGGTTCGAAGTAGGGATCATAGCCGAATCCGTTGCCGCCCCGGGCGGTGCGGATGATCTGACCGCGCCAGATTCCGGTAGCGAGCAGCGGAGCAGGGTCTTCCGGATGTCTTACTAAAACGAGGACACAGTAGTAGAAGGCGGTGGCGGAGCGCCTGTAAGCACCCAGCGTCTCCTGGAGTTTCAGATTGTTGTCTGCGTCACTGGCGTCGGGACCGGCAAAGCGGGCGGAGTGGATTCCCGGTGCGCCGCCCAGGGCGTCCACGCAAAGCCCGGAATCGTCCGCGAGTGCTGGCAATGCGCAGTGGCGGCTGGCATGCCGGGCCTTGAGCAGTGCATTTTCCACGAAGGTGGCAGCAGTTTCTTCGGCGGAAAGCAGCCCGAAATCGCTCTGGTTGACGAGATCCAGCCCCCGGGGTTCCAGCAGCATGCGCAGCTCCGCAAGCTTGCCGGCATTCCCGCTGGCCAGCACGACTCTCATCTGCCGTCCCAGTACATCTGCTGCTGAAATTTCAGTTCGTGTGGCGTGTCGCCCGGTACCGCGATCCGGATCGAAAACCTCAGAGTCTCACGGTCTGTGTGTTTGATCGGCGCAAGGTAGTAAACAGCACTGCCCTCGCGAACCTCGGTGAATTCGAGCTGCTGCTGCTGTCCGAGCAGGTTGGTCATGGTTCCCTCAACCTGTGCAGTTACAGGGACCTGATCTGCATTGAGAATCGACAGATTCATCAGGGCGCGATCTTTCCCCCGCACGATGTCGTAGCGATCTGCGATGGCGGGATTGAAAAACGACGTCGGCACGACCACATAGTGCACTTCATATTCACCCAGCTTCTGCATCTGCTCGGCCTGTGCTGACAAGCCGGCGAGCAGAAGCAGAAAAGACGCAGCCATCCGGCAGGAAAGCCACCGCCTTGCGGAAGCAATCTGCCACAGCCGGGAAGACAGAGCGAAGGTCGACTGGAATATGCAGGCGAGAGGGTTCATGAGCGGATCTTCTCCAGGCGATAAAAGGCGAAGGTGCCGAAGAAATTCGGAAACCGGTTGATCAGGCCTCGATTGATATGGGCAGCATCGACTACGAATCGTTCAATGATGTTGAAGCCTCTCTCCTGACACAGCTGTTCGAAATCCTTGAAGGTGCACAGGTGTATGTTTGGTGTGTTGTACCAGGCATGAGGCAGGTGTTCGGAAACGGGCATGCGACCGTTTGATGCGAGGTAGAGGCGGCAGCGCCAGTAGCCGAAATTTGGAAAGGTAACGATGCATTCCCGGCCGATGCGAAGCATCTCTTCGAGCAGGATATCCGGTGCTTTTACCGACTGCAGTGTTTCGGTCATCACGACCATGTCGAAGCTCTGATCTGAAAAATTGCCCAGACCGCTGTCGAGGTTCTGCTCGATGACGTTCACCCCCTTGCGGATGCAGGTGGTGATGTTGTCCGGATCTATCTCCAGTCCATAGCCGTTGACCGACTTGGTGGCCTGGAGATGCGCGAGCAGTTCGCCTTCTCCACAACCCAGATCGAGCACCCGGGCGCCCGGGTGGATCAGGTCGCTGATGATGGCGAGGTCAGGACGCATGTTCGATCTCGGTTGCAAGACGATCAAAGTAGCCGCCGAGCACATCGAAGTATCTCGGGATGGGCAGCAGAAAGGAGTCGTGACCGTGTTCGGACTGAATCACTGCGCTCGAGACATCTTTTCCTGCTGCAATCAGCGCATCGACAATTTCTTTGGAGCGCTCGGCTGAGAACCGCCAGTCGCTGCTGAAAGCGATCACACAGAAGCGACACTGCACATTCTGCAGTGCGGCGACCAGGTTGTCTTCGAAGTCACCCGCCGGGTCGAAGTAGTCCAGCGCGTGAGTCATCAGCAGATAGGTGTTGGCATCGAAGCGCTGAGAAAACGAGCGTCCCTGGTAGTGCAGATAGCTTTCGACCTGAAACTGCACATCGCGCCCGTTGCGGATGTCGCCGGATTTGATCTCCCGTCCGAATTTCATGCGCATGCCGTCGTCCGAGAGATAAGTCACGTGGCCCACCATACGGGCGAGCATCAGGCCGAGATCCGGGTTCGTGCCCTTTTCCCGGTAGTGACCGCCATGGAACCGGGGGTCGCTCTGAATGGCCTTGCGGGCGATCTCGTTGAAGGCGATATTCTGCGCCGACAGTCGCGCTGCGCTGGCGATCAGCACTGCACAGCGAAGGCGCCGGGGATAGTCCATCGCCCACTGCATGGCCTGCATGCCGCCAAGACTGCCGCCGATCACGGCGGCGAATTGCGTGATCCCCAGATGGTCTGCCAGCAGTGCCTGGCTGGCTACCCAGTCTTTGACCGTCACCCCGGGAAAGTCGGGACCAAAGGCCCGACCGGTGGCGGGATCGATGCTCAAGGGTCCGGTGCTGCCATCGCAGCCGCCCAGGTTGTTCAGGCTGAGAACGAAGAAGCGGTCCGTGTCGATGGGCTTACCGGGTCCGATGCAGCTGTCCCACCAGCCCGGCTTGCGTTCCTCGCCGCTGTGGTAGCCGGCTGCGTGATGATTACCGGACAGGGCGTGGCAGACCAGTACCGCGTTGGACCGCTCGGCGTTGAGCGTGCCGTAGGTTTCGTAGACGAGTTCGAAGCCCGCGAGATGCTCGCCGCACTGCAGCTCGAAGGTGGACGGATGGCGAAATCGTTGCGGTATGACGATTCCGACAGAGCTTTCTGTCCGTGATTCGGTCATGGACCGCGGGACCTGCATCAACTGGACGGCGGAGTCTATAGCAAGGAGCGAAAAGCCATCAAGGCGCCGGCCGGTAGGGGCCGGCTGTCGATCGAGCGTGTCGATCAAGCCTAGAGATACAGCTGGGGCAGGATGCGCTCCAGTACACCGATGAGCAGAAACACGACGATGGGTGAGAAGTCCAGGCCACCCATGGGGGGCAGCAGCCGCCTGGCCGGGGCGAGTACAGGCTCGGTAATCTGCTGCAGCAGAGTCAGAGCCGGATGATGGCTGCCCTGGGCGAAGAAGCTGGCAATGATCACGATCAGAATCGACCACCAGATACCCTTCACAATGAAGAGCACCACCGTGATCGCAGAATTGACGACGATGGTGAGGAAGCTGCCGGGATAGGCGGCGGAAATGGCGGCCAGGGCGAAAGTCAGCAGCACCTGTGCGGCGAGGGCAGACAGGAAGGAGGCGAAGTCGAGATTGCGATAACCGGGGACTGCCATGCGCAGCGGTTTGAGCAGCGGGTCTGTCACTTTGACGATGCCCTGGGATATCGGGTTGTAAAAATCCGCGCGGCAGGCCTGCAGCAGGAAGCGGGCAATGAAAAGCACGGTGACCAGGTGCAGGATGTAATAGACCACATAGGCAAGCGCGTCATTCATGAGCGACCAAACTCCTCTGCCAGTTCTTTCGAGCGTTGGGCGGCACCGGTAAGGGCTTCTTCCACCGATCGCCGCACTCCGGCGGCTTCGAGGATGGACAGCGCGCGCTCGGTGGTGCCGCCGGGTGAGGTGACATTGGCGCGCAGCCGAGCGGGTGCGCGATCACCGGCGCGGGCCATCAGGGCGGCACCGTAGGCGGTTTCCAGGGTCAGCAGGGTGGCTGTCTCCTCGTCGAGGCCGAGACTGACACCGGCATCCACCATGGCCTCCATCAGATAGAAGAAGTAGGCGGGTCCGCTTCCGGAAACGGCTGTTACCGCATCGAGCTGGGCTTCGTCTGCAACCCAGATGACTTTGCCCGCTGCCGCCAGGATCTGTTCCGCGAGCTGCCGCTGTGCGGCATTTACCCTTTCATCGGCGAACAGGCCGGTGATGCCGGCCCGCAGCAGTGCCGGCGTGTTCGGCATGCAGCGCACGACGGGCTGGTCAGGACTCGACCACTGTCTGATCGCTGTCAGCGGCACACCGGCTGCGATAGAGATCAGCAGCTGAGCATTTTCCAGGCCTCGCAGATCGCGCAGGACCTTGCTCAGCAGCTGAGGTTTGACAGCGAGCACCACCACCGCCGCGTCGACGATCGCCTCATCGTTGGAGGCGACGGCTGTCACGCCCATATCTGCAAGCACCTTGCGTTGCTCGGCAAGGGGCTCGCTTACCCGGATCCGGGCCTGATTCCAGCCGGCTGCGAGCAGTCCGGTGATGAGGCTGCGGGCCATGTTGCCGCCACCGATGAAGGCAATCCGCGTGCTGCCGGGCGCCCTGCTCTGCGCGATGCCTGCCGTGTTTCCCGGTTTGTCTGTCAAAGGGGGTCCTCAGTTTGTCCTTGTGTTCTGGTGTCTTCCGCAGCGGGCGACTGGGCCGAAGCATCGCGCGGACCGAAGATTGCTGTTCCGATTCGAATGTGGGTGGCGCCCGCTGCGATGGCAGCTGCGAAATCCCCGCTCATACCCATGGAAAGCGTATCCCAGTCCGGGGACGCGCGATCGGCCAGCGCTGCGAACAGGTCATGCAGCCTGGCGTAGCTCAGGATCGGGTCAGAGCGCGGATCGAGTATGGTCATCAGGCCGCGGACCCTCAAGTTGTCGAGGTCTCCACAGGCGTCCAGCAGTGTACCTGTATCGTCGGGGACCACGCCCGCCTTGTTGGGATCTTCATCCACATTCACCTGCAGGCAGATGTTGAGACGCCTGCCGGCGGGGCACTGGCGATCCAGACGCCGGGCGATCCTGATCCTGTCCACGGTGTGGACCCAGTCGAAGGTGGCAGCCAGGATGCGGGTCTTGTTGCTTTGAATTGCACCTATGAAGTGCCACACGAGGTGCGGATCGTTGACCGCCCGGATCTTATCGACCGCCTCCTGAACATAATTTTCGCCGAAGTCGCGCTGGCCGGCCGCAGCGGCTTCGCGAATGACCTCTGGCGGCTGTGTTTTCGACGCCGCGATCAGACACACCTGCTCCGGTCTGCGCCCGGCGAGAACTGCAGCCGAGTTGATCTGCGCGTGCACAGCCGCCAGGCGCTCGGAAATAGTGGCTGTTTCTGTCGGGATGGGGTGCAAAGTCAGTGTGCCAACGGTGTCGCAGAAAACGCACCGGTGTGAGTGGAACGGGCCGATAGCGTGGTGCATCGCAGGCGCAGATAATACTATATCGAGCGATGAACGGATGCTGTTCGCGCTGAAGAAGGCCGCCATTGACCCCGGGCACAGACGCCCGGGTGTGAAAAGCAGGCTGAAGCAGGCTCTATGAATGCCCGGCAAGCTAGAGAGCTGAATAGGCAAAGAGAAAAGGATTGACGGTCTCACCGACCGAATTGCAGACAGGGATTACGATGGACATAACCGAACTGCTCGCGTTCAGCGCCAAACAGGGCGCTTCGGACCTGCACCTTTCTGCAGGTCTGCCGCCGATGATCCGGGTCGACGGCGACGTCCGCCGGATCAATCTGCCGCCGCTCGAACACCCCGAAGTGCATTCGCTGATCTACGAGATCATGAATGACAAACAGCGGAAGGACTTTGAAGAGTTTCTGGAGACAGACTTCTCCTTCGAGGTACCCGGCGTTGCCCGCTTCCGTGTTAATGCCTTCAATCAGAATCGGGGCGCGGGTGCGGTGTTCCGTACCATTCCTTCCAAGGTGCTCACCATGGAAGATCTGGACATGGGCCAGGTCTTCAAGGACATCTCCATGGTGCCGCGGGGTCTCGTGCTGGTGACCGGACCCACCGGCTCCGGCAAGAGCACGACCCTGGCGGCGATGATCGACTTCGTCAACGACAACCGTTACGACCACATTCTCACCATCGAAGATCCGATCGAATTCGTCCACGAATCGAAAAAGTGCCTGGTCAACCAGCGGGAAGTCCATCGCGACACCCATGGCTTCAACGAAGCGCTCCGCTCCGCGCTGCGGGAAGACCCGGACATCATCCTGGTGGGTGAGATGCGGGACCTGGAGACCATCCGTCTGGCGCTCACCGCGGCTGAGACCGGTCACCTGGTATTCGGCACGCTGCACACCACCTCCGCGGCCAAAACCATTGACCGGGTGATCGACGTGTTTCCTGCAGAAGAAAAATCCATGGTGCGCTCCCAGCTCTCCGAGTCACTGCAGGCGGTGATCTCCCAGACGCTGCTCAAGCGCGCCAACGGTGGCCGGGTGGCAGCGCATGAAATCATGATCGGCATTCCCGCCATTCGGAACCTGATCCGGGAAGACAAGGTGGCGCAGATGTATTCAGCGATCCAGACCGGCAGCGCGCACGGTATGGTGACACTGGATCAGAACCTGCAGGAGCTGGTGAAGAAACGTGTTGTCACACGCGATACCGCCAGAGAGAAAGCCAAGATCCCGGACAACTTCTAGAGGTCAGCATGGAATTCGACAAACTGCTTCGGCTTGTGGTGGAGAAAGGCGCATCCGACCTGTTCATCACAGCAGGTAAACCGCCCATGTTGAAAATCAACGGCAAGCTGTTTGCTGCGGGGAAGTCCAGCCTTGCGCCGGAACAGTCCCGGGATGTAGTCCTCGGCGTGATGAACAAAGAGCAGCAGGAAACCTTTCTAAAACAGCACGAATGCAATTTTGCGATCAACACCCGGGGCCTCGGCCGTTTCCGGGTCAGTGCATTTCAGCAGCGCAATCTGGTCGGCATGGTGCTGCGGCGGATCGAAACGACGATCCCTCTGGTGTCAGACCTGGGCCTGCCCCCGATCATCGAAGATCTGGCGATGACAAAACGCGGCCTGATCATTTTTGTCGGGGCGACAGGCACCGGGAAGTCCACCTCCCTTGCAGCCATGATCGGTCATCGCAACGAGAACTCCACCGGACACATCATCAGCATCGAAGATCCCATCGAGTTCATTCACCAGCATCGCGGCTGCATCATCACCCAGCGTGAAGTCGGTGTAGATACGGAAAGCTTCGAAGTCGCACTGAAGAACACCCTGCGTCAGGCGCCGGACGTAATCATGATCGGCGAAGTGCGCTCGCGGGAGACGATGGAGCATGCGGTTGCCTTCGCGGAAACCGGCCATCTGTGTCTGTGCACACTCCACGCAAATAACGCCAACCAGGCGCTGGATCGGATCATCCATTTCTTTCCCAGCGACCGGCATACCCAGGTGTGGATGGACCTGTCGCTGAACCTTCGCGCCATGGTGGCCCAGCAGCTGATACCCACGGTCGATGGACAGGGCAGACGCGCGGTGGTGGAAGTGATGATCAATACGCCACTGGTGTCTGACCACATTCGTAAAGCGGAAGTGCATCTGCTCAAAGAGCTGATGTCGAAATCCACCGAGCAGGGCATGCAGACCTTCGACCAGGCGCTCTACAAACTGTACCGTGAAAACGAGATCACCTACGAAGCCGCCCTGGCCCACGCCGACTCGCCCAACGATCTGCGCCTGATGATCAAGCTGGGTTCAACCTCGGGTGAGCAGACACTGGCTGCGTCGGATTCGCTCAGTCTCGAAGAGGATGTGGACAGCGTGGTCAGATACCGCCGCTGAGCTGACACCGCGGGAGCGCCATCCGTCCCTTAGACCGACTCACGGACTGCTCCCGGACCAATATCGGAAAAGTCTGATCATAGCGTGGTCGAGGACCTGCGACCCCAGGCCTCGCTCGGCAGCTCCGCTGTGCCCTCGTGTAGCTATTTGCCTCGCGGGAAGCCCGGAGGGCCCGAGCGTAGGTCCGCCACACCCCCTCTCCACCCCAGCCTCGTAATCCGCTCCGAAAACAGGCCCCTGAAGGGAGCGCCCCGCTAACGGCGCCCATTGAGCCAGGTTTCAGCGATCAGGACCGCCGCGACGCCGTGCAGGTCGTTCGGATCCAGAGATTTCGCGGATCGGGATGTCAGCCGCTCGTCGACGAGCGCCACCGGTGTATTTGTTCTGCGCTCGAGTGATGTGGCGAATGCCCGGGCCCTTTCGCTCATCCCGCTTTCCGTGTCATCCATGTTCAGCGGCAGACCCACCAGCAGCAGCACGGGACGCCACTCTGCCACGATGGACTGCAGCACCGACCAGTCGGGTTGCCCGTCGCGCGCCTTCAGTGTGGTCAGAGGACTGGCCGTGCCGGTAATGGTCTGGCCGCAGGCGACCCCGATGAAGCGCAATCCGAAATCGAATGCCAGCACGTAACCCGTCGGGTCAGCCATCCTGATCAGTCGTGTCCGGCCTGACCGGACATGAGCCTGAAATCGATACCAAGCACCTCGGCGGCGCTCGCCACCCGTTCCTGGAAAGGCGTGTGGAAGATGATGCGGTGCTCGGCGGGGCAGTTCAGCCAGGCGTTTTCCTGAAACTCCCGCTCGAGCTGGCCGCTGTCCCAGCCTGCGTAGCCCAGAGTGACCAGGTACTCGGCCGGTCCGTCGTCCACCGCGATGGCTTCGAGTACTTCCCGTGCCGAACTGAGCATGAGGCCGTCGCCGAGATCCAGAGAGGCCTCGAAGCGGCTGTCGAGGCTGTGCAGCACGAAGCCGCGCTCGGGTGACACGGGTCCGCCGACCATGACCGGCACCTGGGCGAGGGCGACCTCGGCGTCAATGCCCAGCTGTGCCAGCAGCTCCTTCAGAGAGACATCCGAGGGCCGGTTGATCATCAGACCCAGGGCACCCTGCGCATTGTGCTCGCAGATATAGGTCACCGTGTCACCGAAGTAACTGCCGGTGAGGCCGGGCATCGCGAGCAGAAACTGGTTTTTGAGGTTCAGCTCAGCTGTCAAGGGATGTTCCAGAGCGGGTGAAACGCCAGGTGCGGATGATCTCGAGCTGGTCGTACTGCTTGCGCATTTCTACAGGGAAATCCTGAAACGGGGAGGCCAGTCGGACAATCCGCAGGGCGGCTTCGTCCAGCGCCTTGTGGCCGGAAGACTTGAGGATCCGCAGATCCTCCACCCGGCCATCAAAGTTGAGCACCACCAGCATTCTCAGGTCGCCGAAAATATTACCCGCCGGATAGTTGGCATTGCCCACCCGCTCTACCTTCTGGCGCCACATGTTGAGGTAGGCGGCTTCATCGGCTGAACGGGTCGACACGCTGGTCAGCCGCTTGACCCGGGGCTCCCGGGCCAGGGCCCGCTGCTCTTCCGCGATGCGGGCTTCGAGACTGGCAATTTCCCGGGCAAGCTCATCGTAGGAGCGGTTCTGCAGGGTCAGCTCGGGCAGCTGCTCGTCGACGGGTGTTTCATCCCGGGTCGGCGCGGCATCGTCCGGATTACTGAGGGTGGTGAGCAGTTCCCGACGCTCCAGGCGCGTGGCCCGGGGTACCGGCGGTGGTGCGGACAGCACCTGGTTGAGCTGACTGTCGCTGAAATCCGTCTCCTGCTGGACGGTCATTTCCACGATTTCACTCTCGGTGCCGCTGCCGATCTGGTTGGACTGGGCAATGAAGTCTGCCGTTTCGGGCGCATCCGGGTCTGAGAACTGGGCCAGGGTGACCTCGATGGTGGGCGAGGCAGCTTCCTCCAGCCCGGCCGTGAAACCGATGCCGAGAATCAGCGCCGCATGCAGGGAGGCCGCCAGAAAAAGCGTAAAACTGAGACGATCGTTGGGGGTTACCGTCAACGCTGCCATCGGGATTCAATCGTGTCCATCAGCATACCGGCGATGTCCAGGGAAAACTGTGTGTCGAGTTCGCGTATGCAGGTCGGGCAGGTCACGTTGACCTCGGTGAGATAGTCACCGATCACGTCGATGCCGACAAACAGAAGACCGCGGGCCTTCAATTCAGGCCCCACGCATCGGGCGATTTCCCAGTCCCGCTCGGTCAGGGGGCGCCCCTCGCCGGTTCCCCCGGCGGCGAGATTGCCCCGGGCTTCGCCGGCCATGGGAACCCGGGCCAGAGCGTAAGGGATCGGCTCGCCGTCAATGAGCAGAATTCTTTTGTCGCCCTTGACGATATCCGGCAGAAACAGCTGCCCCATGATCTGGTTGCGACCGAAGTCGGTGAGGGTTTCCAGTACCACCCCGAGGTTGGGGTCCGCGTCCATGATGCGGAAAACCGACGCGCCACCCATGCCATCGAGGGGCTTGAAGACGACGTTTTTGTGCTGACGCTGGAAGGCACGCAGAACATCGTGGCGTCGGCTGACCACCAGGGGCGGGCAGACTTCGGCAAACTGGGTGGCGAAAAATTTTTCGTTGCAGTCCCGCAGGCTCCGGGGACGATTGACCACCACCACGCCGTCCGCCTCGGCACGCTCGAGAAAATAGGTGGCGTAGATGTATTCGAGGTCAAAGGGGGGATCCTTGCGCATCATGATGATGTCCAGATCCTTCAGCGGAGTGAGTACTTCCTCACCCAGCTCATGCCAGCTGCCGGCGGCTGCCGCGTCGGAGGGCGCAAGGCTTTCGGCGAACGCACCGGTCAGTTTCAGGGATCGGATCAGCCCCTTCGCCTGCCCTTCGTGGAGCAGCATATCCGCGATGCCAAGGCAGCTTACCTGCCATCCTCGCCGCTGTGCGGCGCGGATCATGGCCAGGGTGCTGTCTTTCTTGAGGGACAGGCTCTGCAGCGGGTCCATCACGAAGGCGATTTTTGGTACGGATTTCATCGGTTTTCAGCTCGCAAACGGGTGCAGTCAGGGTGCGGCGTCGCATGCCGCGAAAACGCCGGTAAAGGTACCGTTATGGGTACTGTGCAGCAACACAAATGAGACCAAATTCCCTTTCCTATCCAGTGCTTATGGATCAGTTCCGCGAAATCGTGATACAACGCCTGCCAGGAATCTACTGGTCTTGAAGACACCTTGAGATCGCAGGGATGGCGCTACGCGCCGGTGCGTTCGAAACAGGCTACTGGCAGCACCAGCACCACCGCACCCGCGTCGAAGCAGCGACGGCTCGACGACCAGCGGGGCGACGAAAAGGACAGCCGTGCGGCCCGCACAATCGGGTCGGGTTTAAGTAAGGATGAGGTGATGGAAGAAGAAGAGCTTCACGGCGTGCGAGTTCTCGTCATTGACGACAGCAAGACGATCCGTCGCAGTGCCGAGAACCTTCTGAGCAAAGAAGGCTTCAAGGTGATCACAGCCACCGACGGCTTTGACGCCCTCGCCAAGATCGCCGACTCCCGACCGGAAATCATCTTCGTCGATATCATGATGCCGCGGCTCGATGGTTATCAGACCTGCGCGCTCATCAAGAACAACTCGGAATTCAAGACCACGCCCGTGGTGATGCTGTCCAGTAAGGATGGGCTGTTCGATAAAGCCAAAGGCCGTATCGTCGGTTCGGACAGATACATCACCAAACCGTTTTCCAAGGAAGAGCTGCTGGGAACCATCCGTACGCTGGTTCACTGAGCAAGAGGTCGGAAGCAAGATGGCACGCATTCTGGTAGTCGATGATTCGCCCACGGAGACACACCGCTTCGTTAATGTGCTGGCGCGCCATGGGCATCAGGTCCTCACCGCCGCAAGTGGCAGCGATGGCATCACCATGGCCTCTGAAGAGCTGCCCGATATCATCCTGATGGATGTGGTCATGCCCGGTATCAACGGGTTCCAGGCTACCCGTCATCTGACACGCAACGAAAACACCTCGCACATACCAGTCATCATCGTCTCCTCCAAGAGCCAGGATGCCGACCGGGTGTGGGGAGAGCGACAGGGTGCCTGTGGTTATCTCACCAAACCGGTGGATGACAAGACCCTGATCAGTACCGTCAACAACGTGCTCAGCGACTGACGATGGCTAAAAGTCAGGCGCTCGACATCCTCCACGATATCCGCTCGGCGACTTTCGCGAACGCGGCCCCCCTGCCGCTGAAAGAAAATGCTCAGCCGGAATGGCGCGGTATGGGCTATCAGGTCGGCGGTGTCCGCCTCGTCTCACCCATGGGTGAAATCAGTGAAATTCTCAAGGTGCCGCGGCTCGC